>DJXM01000049.1 GCA_002449755.1 Caryophanales bacterium UBA7004 | reverse complement strand
GATGGGAATCTTTTATGCATACAATATAATTAAAAGGAAGAGCATTTACTCTTCCTTAATATTGGTTTATTTTGCCATTTATTATTTAGAATATGTTGGTGGTGTAACTATAGCATTTCCATCATTTTGTACTGTAATATTACCACTATAATCCAAATCTTCATGCATTGTAGGCTCAGGAACAAAAATATTATTTTCATTACAGTAATCTAAATACACTTCTAGATTTTCTTTTGCTTCTACAATTGCATCATTAATAGTATCGCCTACACCTATAACATTTTCTAAATCTATATACTTAACTACATATACTTTATCACCATAGCCACTATATTCAGTATATACTTCAAATCTATAGTCTTTTTCCATAATTATTCCTCCATTTTCTTAATCAGCTTGTTCAATTCTTTTAGATAAACGAAGCTAACCGTCTTTCCATTTTTTGATGGAATAGTAAAAGGTCTGCTTAATTTTTCATGAGTAGCAATACAATGTGATCCCTTACCTCTATTTTTTATTATTTTAAAGCCATACAACTTTAGATACCTTATCAAATCAGCTAATGCAATATCTTTAGGAAGAGGTTCGTTTTGAAATTATTGTATTAATTTATCATCACGCGACAAACAAATTACTTCAATGCCACTATATATGGTAGCATATGTAATTTAGTATATTTATTTCACAAAGTCAATATTTAAACCAAGTGCTTTAACAATTTTTAATAAGGTATCAAATCTTGGTACAGAATCAAAGCTTTCTATTCTAGCAATCATTGGTTGCTTAATTCCAGTTTTTTCTGCAAGATCTCTTTGTGACATTTTTAATTCAATTCTTCTTTTAATTAATTTAATAATGTATCTAGAGACTTCTTTTTGTTCGTCGAAATATTTTTTATTTTCTTCAGTCAAATTAATATTTTCAAATAAATCAAACTCTTTATTTTCCATTTTTATTTTCCTCTCATAATTAACTTTTTTTGATAATTTTTTAGTTATCATCTTATTATATATTCATTTCAGTTAAAAAGGAAGAGCATTTACTCTTCCTTAATATCATTATCATTAGATTCTATAGACTCCTTTGATTCTAATTCATTATTCTTTTTAGATAATTCAGCATTTTTAGCTTTAAGCTTAGCAATTTCTTCTTCTAAGATTTGCTTCTTCAATTCTTCTCTTAAGGCTTCCTTATCTAATTCTGCTTTCTTTTTTACAGAATCTGTTTTATTCTTTAATACTACTTGAATAACCTGCATAGCAATCATAATAACAAATATACCAACAAGTATAAAGAATATAAGATTTGTATTTACTCCTCCAGAAAAAATACTCATAAATCCTAAAGTGGTGACATATTTACCATATACCATATTATCCCTCACCTTTAATTCATCTGTAAGTACATTATTATCACCCCAGGTGATAAAATACCTACCTTCATTATCCTCTTCTATTCCGACAACTCTATGAATTATAAATTTATCTTCCTTTTGATTATAATAAACTATTATATCTCCATCTTTGTTATCATGATTTTCTGATATAGAACCAGAACCAGCTTTTATATTATCCTGGTTAACACCAGTAAACATAACATAGCTTCCAGCATTAATAGTTGGTTCCATAGATTCAGTCGGAACATAAGATATACTTATATTAAATATCCTAGGAGGTCTATTATTAGTATTAGCAACAATAACCTCAATAGTTATATATAAGCATAATAGTAAGCACAAAATGCTTACTATATACCCAATAATTGTTGATTTTTTAGTTTTTTTCGCTTTAGAGGAAGTATCTTTCATATCTTCCATAAAGTCCTCCTAAAAGCTAAAACATTCCGTTATCCTTCATTAAAGCCTCTAAGTCTTCATCTGAAATATCATCATCTACAGATGGAGCATCCTCAAAGTCACTTAAGCCCTCTTCTTCCTTAGGTGCTTTTTTCTTTGGCTTTGAATCACCATTAGAACCCTTTAATTTAATAGTAGGAGCCTTTTGTTCCTCTTCAGGTTCATCAAATAAACCATTATCAGCCATTAGCTTTTCTAATTCCTCATCTGATAAATCATCAAAATCATCATTAGACTTCTTAGGCTTTGGAGCTTCTTCTACGACAGGAGCTTCACCTAGAGTTGAATCATTATTATCATCAGATTCATTATTATCTGAATTTGAATTATTATTTGTATCTTCAATAGATTCTTCTACAGGTTCTTCAGTTGGTTCTTCTGATGCTTCATCAGTAGGAGCTTCACTAGGTTCAGCTTGAGGTGCTTCTACCTCAGGTGTAGCCTCATTAGCTTCCTCTACTGGAGCCTCAGTTGTTGGCTCTTCAACTTGAGCCTCTTCTAATGGCTTTTCTTCAGTAGGTTCTGGCTTAGCTTCCTCCTTAGGCTCTTCTACCTTAGGCTCAGCCTTTGGTTCTTCAGCTTTCTTAGTAGCTGCCTTCTTCTTACCAATAGTCTTTTGTTTAGGCTCTTCAACTGGATCATCAGCAACATCACTGAAGTTGAAATCACCATCTCCACCTAATTGAGCCATTAAAGCATCTAAGTCCTCATCTGATAAGTTATCCATATCGATATCCTCAATAGACTTCTTCTTTGGTGCTTCCTTCTTAGTAGCAGTTGACTTCTTCTTAGCAGGCTGATTACCATTAGCCTTATCCTCAGCAGCCTTAACTTCCTTTTCCTGTTCAACTAATTCAGCATCCTTTTCTGGAATTTGATCTAGTAACATTTCATTTTCAGCCATTAATGCTGCTAACTCTTCATCAGATAAATCATCATATTCATCTTTTCTTCTATGAGGAACCTCAGCAGGAGTTTGAGCTGCAATTTCAGCTGGAGTTAATTCATCCCATGCTGCATTATCAGCTTCCTGTAATTTCTTTAAATGCTCTCTCTTCTTATTATGAGCCTCGAAGATACGAGCCATTTCCTCTCTTTGGGATTTTGTCTTTTGTTCCTTTTCCTCATCACGTCTATGAGCAACTTCCTTAGCCTTAGCAATAGCATCCTGCTCAAATTTACGCTTCTTAGCTTCCATAGCTTGCTTACGCTCAATTTCAGCTTGACGCTCAGCCTCTGCCTTAAGACGTTCTCTCTCAAGACGCTCACGCTCTCTAGCCTCTTCCTTCTTGATCTTTTCCTCAAGCTTAGCTATTAAACGCTCAATTCTCTTTGATTCCTTACCCATACGGGCAATATTCATTTGCTTTTGTTGATGAACAATCTTGAATACCATTAACTGACGTCTAGCATATTCTAGCTGTTCATATAAATCCTTAGAATCTAATTCATCATCAGCTACACCAAATGCCATAGGATAGATTTGATCTAGCATATCAAGCATCTGACGATATACAACTCTAATAGACTCATTCATAGTAACGCCAGTCTTTTGAACACCTTCCATAGATGCTTGATAGAATTTAGCAGTTTGAGATAATAATAGTTCATTCATAGAGTAATCCTCAAGCTTCTTATTATCAGCCTCAAAATTTAATTCTAATTCTGGTGTATTATCAACAATAGGCTTAGGAGCCTTTTGTGTTTGTAATTTCTTAGATGAATAAATATCATCAATTTGTCTATTCTTAATAAATGAAGTTAATGCTAAAGTCATAACAGCATTAATATCCTTATCAAATGCATTAGAGAACTTATAGCTCTTTTCCTTAACATCAATATTAGTAGCAATACTATCTACTCTATCTAGATATAACCATAAACCATAACATAATTTAAAGTCAGGGTTATGCAAAATGATATTAGTCTTCATAATAGGAGGTAAAACCTCACGAGCCTTAGCTAAAGCTCTCATGAATTCAGTACCCTTAAGACCTTGAATCATTTCTCTAATATTAACTAATCTATTGAACTGTTCCTTAGTTGTTTCTACATCAGTAGTTAAGTCATTCTTAATAGCAACATTAACCTCAACAGTTACCTCTTGACCAGACATCTTAAATTCATTTTTAACATTTAATTTTTCAGTCTCAAATGATTCAAGAGAAACCTTCATAACTTCATAACGTCTCTCTAGGAATATTTCACAACGTTTAACTAAAGACTTTATGAATCTATTTTCGTAAATAGCTAATTCCTCTTCAGTATAAGTAGTTAATACCTTAGAAGGAATAACATCACCATTCTTTTTAATTTCCTTAATTAAATGAGTATGGCTAGATAAATGTCTAACTGTATCAGCATTTACCTTTCTAGCCTTCTCAACCGCAACAACCTCAGATTCATATCTTAATGACTTCTTAGGGTTACGCATTATCTTAAGCATTGCGGGATAAACTGATTCGATAGTATCCAAAAATGACATATCAAAGTTACGAACCTCAGACTGTGATTTATTTAATACAGTCTTCTGTCCACCCTTAACTCTACCAAGAACGTAGTTTCCATAAGGGTCCGCAGTAGTATCCCTATCTAATTCCTCGTAAATCTTAGAATAGTAGTTTACTAGCTCATCATTATTAAAATTGTCCTTGGCCATAAAATCACCTACTAACTATACTCATATGAGTACACATAATAATTATGCCATCTTCTTTAAATCAGCAATAAAACCTTTTGAAACCTTGAATTGTTCCTTACCGAATAACTTATCGATTAAAAGAATTAATTCATCAAGTTCCTTCTTTAAGAATGTTAAGTTTAAAGATTCAAACTTTCTTAAAATCTTAAAAGTCATCATATAATCAAGACCATCAAATTCAGAGAATCCACAGCCCATATAAACTGGAGTAAATAATCTAATTTGCTTCATGATACGGTTACCAAACGCAATCTTGAACTTCTCTTGAATGAATTCATCTAATTCAGCGAATGCTGAAGCAGCAGCTTCACTTAATTGGAAACCATTTTGATATCTCTTGAACATATCATCTAAATATTCAAAAGTCATAGAAATATTATCTGTATAAGGGGCATCAATAAAATCAGCCTTCTTATTAATTGCTAAAGTTGTAGCACGGTCATAAACCTTATCTGTGATAGTAAATGTAGAGTCATCCTTGTTCGCAGTTCCAATGAACCATAGGTTCTGTGGAATTAAGATCTTACCATTAATTAAGTTCTTAGGGTCAGTTGGCTCTGAAATAGGAACAATATCAATTTTCCATTCAGAAACATCTGGCATTTCCATTACTGATAAGAATTCAGCAAAATAATATTCGATACGTGCTAAGTTCATTTCGTCTAGTACTATTAAATTAATAGTATCAGAATATGAAGCAGCATATACACTCTTTAAGAAGTCTGACTCATTGAACTTCTTAGTAAATTCGTTTAAGTAACCTAATAATTCAGCACGGTCACGCCAAGAAGGCTGTACTGAGATAATAGATGTATCATTTTGGAAGAACTTACCCATAGCATAAGGTAGAGATGTCTTACCTGTACCTGAAATACCTTCTAGAATCATTAATTTACCAGTAGCTAAACCAGCAAACCATCTAGCGATAATTTCTCTATTATAGTATAGATGTAGCTGTGAAGCAGAGAAATTAATAAATCTATCTACTAATTCAGGTAAATCTAACATATCACTTTGATTCATTACTGTAATTCTAGGATTTTCAGCATTAATTTGGTCAACTTGAATAAGCTTAGTAAATCTAGATTCATTACCAGCCTTCTTCTTACCACTAGGTCCTTCATAATCAATAGCACCTTGGCTACCAGCACCAATTTGAGAAACTCTCATTGCTAAAATCTTATTCTTTTCATCAATAAGTTCAACAACCTTTTGGTTTAATAAAGAAACCTCTTCAACTAATGTATCCTTGTCAATTTCTCTTCTAACAAATCTTATATATCTTCTTAATAATTGGAAAATCAATACAGCAAGTAATGCTATAAATCCAATATTAATAATTAATACTAAGATAAATGCTATATAGTCTAATGCATTCCAGTTACCAACGGCATTTCCTAATGTGTCGAAATAACCACCAGCATCAAACCAGTCTCCTTTAAATATTTTTACAATAATACTGATGTGCATTTTAAACCATTCACCAATATTATTCCATAGATCTCCTAAGAATTGGACATAAAACTTTGAAAATCCACCCATATGCTACACTCCCTTACTCTATATATTTTGTAACAATGTTTTTATTCTTCTGAAGTTCCTTCTTCAGTTTCTTTCTTTTCTTCCTCTACTTCAGTAGTTTCTTCATTAGATTCTACTACTTCATTGTTCTCAACTACTTCATTAGTAGCTTGTTCATCTATAACTTCCTCTTTAGGTTCTTCAGTTGCTTCTTCTTTAACCTCAGGCTCTACTTTTTCTTCTTCCTTTGGTTTATCTTCAGACATAACTAAACCTTGAGCTCTCATTTCAGCTAATAATTCTTGACGCATTCTTTCCTTTTCAGCCTCAACGTCAGCTAACATAGCTTCTCTAGTGCCTTCAAGTTCAGCTTTATTCTTTTCTCCACGTAAAATCATAATATTTCTTACAACTAAGAATATTTCAATGATCAATAATACAGCAACCGGTAATACGAAATAGAATAAATAATTCTGTTGAATATTATCTAATACTTTACCAGCACCCGATGATACCGATTTAACAATACCTTTAATATTAGTTACAAGCACATTTTCAATTGCTCCAGATGCTTCAAGCATATAATCATATGAAGCAATTTCTTCATTTGTCATTCCTTCGGCCCTCTTTGTGCCAGGAACAATATATGCTTGAATTTGTGCTCTTGCATCACCTTGGGTAATTACATAGTCAACTTTTCCTGAACCAGTGTCATGAACATAAACAATTCTATGGGTATTTAGTCCCTTTAAGGATGCGTCATAAAAAGTAATTACCATACCAATTTTCAAATGTTCAATATCAGCATCATCCTTATCAAATACACTATCTTTTAACAAATCGCCTTTTTCAAAACCACCAATTTCGTAGTTTTCCCATTCGGGCAATTCTTTAGATCCTGAGCTTCTTTTCATAGAATCAGATTGTACGCTCAAATAACCAGTTCCAAATATATTAGGGAAATTTTCAGTACCATTTCCTCCATTTATATTAAAAATAGCAAACAAAAACAACATTACCAAAACACTATAAAAAACAACATTACCAAATATTTTCAAACCAAAAAAAACTTTTTGCTTAGTTGTCATAGGTTTTTTCTTTTCATTATCTTCGTCTATTATGCTTTCTTTTTTATTTTCTTCCATAAATTATACCTAAATCCTTTCGTAAAAGATTAAAAACGATTTGATAATTATAGTATCTATAATAAATTTTACCATAGTTATTGGTCAAAATAAACATATTTTTAAAAAATGGCCACATTCAAATAATATATAATCGTATTATAATTAAAAATATTATACATCAAATTCAAAAAAAAGAAAACTGATGTTTTATTTTTAAACATCAGTATTCATTTTATACATCGTATGGAGCTTTATTAGAAAAAGATAAATTAACGTTAACATTTCTGTTTTCGATTACCTCAAAGCAATCTGAATCCCAACCTTCAAACCAAAAATAAACTCTAAATTTCATCATTTTTCCAACTGTCAATCCGTCAGTATCTTTATTACATATTTGACCAATATTACCAGAATCTTGATATTTTATATCACCGCGATTAATCTGCCACTCTGGTACATTTGATAGTTCAGTCCCAGGATGCATCATATTATACTGTTGAAATGCCATATTATAATTATCAGGTAAAATGCCACCGAAGCTGTAGATGTTATTATAACTATCATAGCTTGGCATTTGATCATCATATTGATAAATTTTATATCTTAATGATTCAGTATTTGCAATAGTATACAAATCAACTGGCGCAAAACTTTGAACACAAACTCTAGCTGCTGAAGCAGGATTAACATTTACTTTCCCACTAAATTTTTTATTTAGAAAACTAGAACTAAATGTTTCAGTTCCTAAAGTTATTGGCGTTGATGGATAAGTATAATCATTCAAAAAATTTGTTGTACCAATATCATCACTTGACAATATCGAACCCCTTAGAAACAAAGAAAGGGGTACGTCAGATGAAGCACTAGCAGTTGCAACATACATTGAAGCATAAATATCGAGCCAAAAAAATCTTCTTGAAATTTGACCATTCATATCTTCAAAATATTGTAATTCATTTGAATTAAATAAATCAGGATGAATTGCGTTTTTTTGTAGAGTAACCTGATCAAGTTTTTGTTGAGCAAATGTAGCATTTATGGTGTTTTCAGATGCATTATCAATGACATTTGAATTATGACCAATATTTTTTAATAATTGTCTTTTTACAGCAATTGAATCAATTGAATCACTAAACGTTCCAGGCCTACCATCAAGAGACAATTGAACACCATAATCACCTCGATCATCATCAACTTTTAATTTAATATTAAATTCATCAAAAGTCGAATTAGATACAATACCTACCCATGCAAAAGTAGTGGCAATCATAGTAAGTAAAGAAAAAGTTAAAATTGATAAACTAAATATTACTTTTTTCAATTTCATAATTACCACTCCTCTCTTTATTTTATTTCAATTAGCTATTTCATCGAGTAAAAACTCAACCAAATAGCTAATTGATTGGGAGGCGATTAACGCCCCCCAAAGAATTAAATTAAAATATATTAGCTTAATATTATCTAGCTGTGAAACCTAAATTAATTTGATAGCTTTGACCACCAACAGAATCGAAACAATCAGTATCTGTACCTTCAATCCATACTCTTACTAATAAAACTGTCTTTTGCTTTGGTGTTAAAGTTAATGTAAGAACACCACCAGTAAGATCAGTTCCAGCAACCTCTGTAATACCAGCCTTAGGAGCCTCACCAGCAACAGCTTGATAATATGAATGAGCATTACCATTAGTTAATGTTTTAACTCCAGATGGAGCAGTAATACCAGCATAAGCACCATTTAATGCACCATTAAAGAAATTAGCTGTTGAAGTGAAAGCCTTAGAATTAGCAGCAGCACCAACACCTGCTAAAGTTGCATTAACAACATTTTCCTCAGCATCAGTTGTTGTCAATGGTGCTTGGAACACTTCAATTCTTAAAGCAGAAACTAAATCGACAACGAATGAATCATTTACAGCAACACTACCATTACCAGTAGAAACACCTGCTGTATTATAGCATGTTTGAGGAGCAAATGTGCCTGCACCTTCTTGACCAGTTGTATTATCAATACCAAATTTCATATCAACTGTTGATTTTTCAGTTGACATAATACCAAATGCATAATAGTTATATGCATTTGCTGCAGGAACTACCTTTAAATCTCTATCATGCCAATTTGATGGATTTGCATAATGCTCAGCATCTGTAGCTGCAGTTGGCTTAATAGCATCAGTATCCTTTGAAACTGGATTTAAAGTATTATTAGATTTTACAGTAACACTTGAAAGCTTATTACCCCATTGAGCTGCCTCAGTTAATTTATCATCTGCAGCAGTATAAGTTAATTGAGCCAATAGTAAGTTACCAGAATTTGATGATGCAGTTGCGCCTGATAAACCATCAACTGATGCAGTAGAGTTAGCAACATACCATGCGTATGTTGATGTGCCTAATGTAGCAGCTACTGCAGCTAAAGCTACACCAGAAAGAGCTAATTTTGTTAAACCTTTTAATTTCATAATCTTTTTTTCTCCTTTTCCTTTTTTTATTTTTAATTATGATTTTTTTGCCGTTTTTAGTTTACCCTTTTAGAGCTAAGCGCCAGCCTAACTTTAATGTCATTTTTTAGGCCATCGAAGCAGTCGGCATCCCAGCCCTCAAGCCAAATTCTAAATGTTACTAGTTTCTCATCTTTGCCTGACTCGACTGTTACAATCTTGTCATACTTCAATGATTTATCTTCACTACTAACAGTAGGTAAACTCTTAATTGTTTTTGGAAGTGCTGTGTCATAGTCTAATTCAGTGATTTGAGCACTTCGTCTTAAGTTATTATAATAAGTGAACATTGCATTACATTCAGATGAATATAAGTAATAGTTCTCTAAATTATAATCAGATCTTGTATGATTGTAATTTGTAGCATAACTACCTAAATCATACTTTCCATTAATTGTGTCATTAAATTCATAAATTAATGACGATTCAGAATCCACATTATACCTTGTAAATGCTTCAAAGTATTCATAATATGTATTCTCAGGTATTTCATCCCCAAGAGTTACTTGGGCTTCTGTATAAGTGATAAAATCATCTGTTGTATAATAAATCTTATCACCGAAATTTTCATCTGTAGTCAACTGATATTTTTCACTAACATCTTCTCTAATACCAACTGTTGTACTTAATCTAGCAGCGTTAGTAGAGAAAACCTTAATAGTCTTAGTGCCATCAGCAATATAAGTATATGGGTGATCTTCACCTGGTGTATAAGGTAACGATTTATTTCCATCATCATCAATCATAACAGCATTCATATCTGTATTTAATAATACATCTGTTTGAGATGATGTAAATGATGTAGGTAATACCTTATTACCATCATTATCTAATCCGCCATAACCATCTAGATAGATATCGTATTTTAGATTATCTTTCTCGTTATTTGATGTTGATTTGAAATATACACCAAATTCAACATAATTTCCTGATGATGCTGATTGAGATATTCCAACAAGATTCTTGAAGTCTCTACCGTTTTGGCTTGTTACTGGAGCTATTTGAACATTATCCATATATGCTTTTAAAAGCTCTGGTACATTTTCGACTTCCTTCTTTGTTTTTCTACCATGACTATATCCAATTTCATATAAGACATCAGATTTAGTAATCTTTCCATCCTCATCAGTTTCATAACCTAGTTCGTATTTTCCACCACTTAAGGATGCAACCATTGCTTTTTCGATTTGTTCAGTCTTTAAATCATTAGTATAAGTTCCACCATCGATTGATACCATGAAACCTTTACCACCGATTACTTCAAAATCAAAGCCTTCAACCTTTGCTTCTGATGAAATTTTAAACCAAGCATATGTAGATGTTGTTAATGTAAGACTCAGCATACCTATTGCGGAAACGCCTAATATCAGCTTTCTTAAATTCATTTTTCTTTTAAGTCCCATGATAACCCCCCTTCTAGTGGATTTTTCATTTCTATACCTCTACGTAAGTAAATTCAAAATATGATTGCATTGTTCTTGCAAGCTCATTTGAACTTGTAATTCCATAGAAGTAATCAGCATCCCAACCCTCTAACCATAAATACATTGTTAATTTAACATCATTGTATTTATAGATATCATTTCCGTTAGGATCTTTATCAACAACACCTTCAAAAATTCCTAATGCTTCTTCATCAAAGAATTTTGAATGTGTATTAAATGCTTCACCATCATCTGCAGCCTTAGTAAACTTTTCAGAGAAGAAATTATTGTAATAAGTATACATTGCATTCTTTTCTTTATCATGAAGGTCATCTGTTCTACCTTCAACTGCCGCAGAACCTAAATTATAAGCATTGACTGGCTCATATACTCTAAAATCATCTAATTCCATTTGAGGACTAAATGTTTGAACACCACATCTTAAAGCATTTGCACCATCAACCTGGATTGTTTCGCCAGCAACATAAGTTTTAGTAGGAGTTGTTAAACTATTAACTAAAACTACGTCCTGAACACCAGATTTAGATTTAACATAAGTATTTTCAGTAAATACTAATTTATATTTAGGAACATTAGTACTTGTTACAGTACCACCATCAGCTATTCTAAAATATAAATCAAATGAAATATATTGACTATTACTTTTAGCAGCAACTTGAGTATGCTCCTTAGTTTCCTTATTTACAGTATCATACACGAAATTAACCTTATTATCATTATCATAAGTAACAAGCTCATTTTCATGTACTGGTGTAACACCATCAAATTTAATATTCTTATAAGCTTCTATTGCTTCTTCCTTATTATCTTTTCCAGTAATAGCTTGGAATAATTCTTCCTTAGTAACATCCTGATGATAATTAACACCATCAAAAGATATTAATAAACCACTATAGAAATCTAGATTAAAATCAGTTTCTTCAGTCCAAACTACTTCATTTCTTGAAAACCATGCATAAGTAGATGTACCAAAGCATACGGCAGTCATAGCAGCTGTAGAAATACTCATTATTAACTTTCTAGTAATACTTCTCTTTCTCAAGCTACCACTTCCCTTCCTGATAAGCTTTTTACATCGCAACTGAAACAGTTAAATCAAATTTAATAGTTCCACCCATTATTTTTTCATCACATTCAGGGTCGTTACCCTCAATCCAGAAGAACACAGAATATTTCATATAATTAATTCTAGTTGCTGATTCTGATGCTGTTGTACCAATTGTATAATGCTGATCATTAAATACAATACCATCAGATACATTTTCTTGTTCAAATAATTGTGGTTCAATAACATAACCATAATCCTTAACATAATCTATTTCAGCACCATCTGCTTCTTTAGCTTGATAGATTTCTGGAATAGATGTATTAGTAGAATATGCATAAGTCATAATTCTAATAGCCTTATCTAAGTTCTTAGTAACCTTAGAATATTTCATTTCTATATTAACACCGACATTAGAACCATCCTCTGTTGTATTTACAATATAGAATGTATATGCGTATAGAGAATTACCTTCTCTTTTATATTGACCTGTAGTTGCTGTAATTTCATCTAAGTCGTTATAACCTAATTTAATAAAGTATTGAGCTGAATAGTCTGCCATACCTGTCATACCCTCAGCATTTAATATAGGTAAATATTGTTCAGCATCTAAATCAGTTGTCAAAGCAATAGATTTTTCCAAGCTATCATCTCTAACTCTAATAACGAATTGACCAGCCTCATTACCTAATAGCATAGCTAAAGCGATTAATACAGAGGTTGCTAGTAAAGCAAAGAATGCAATGATCTTAAAACCTGTAGTTCTAAATAAAGATACAAATCTTTTTATTATCATTTATATACAACCTCCCTTTCCCTTATTTCCTAAAAAACAAAAAGTTGCCTCAGGAATAATCACCGCTGGCAACTGGCTGTCCGTGAATTATTCGTGGGACCCTATAGCTTTGCGTCACAGGATTACTCCTGTTTTGCCTTTTAACTTACCTACATTATAATCATTTTAACAAAATCTGTCAACATCATTTTATATCAAAAAAATTACTTTTTTAAAAAATGGCTTACCTAAAACAATAAATAGTTAATTTTTTTATTAAAAAGTGAATAACCACTCACTCACTTTTGACACCCAATATTGCTATTTTTTTAGTTACACATTTCTAACCATTTCACGTAAACGATTTCTTAATATTCTAGGCTAAAAATCACTAAAAAATTGCAAAAATGAGTATAAATTGATTTTATATGGCAAAAGTGTAGGAATGCTATACAACAATCGACTACACTTGTTCTTCTATATTATACGATTATGAATGGTTCATATAAAATAACTTAATTAAATATTATTCAATACATTTTGGTCGGAATAGAGGTGTTTTTTGTATATATTCCGACGAATATATTGCATATTTTAAGCTATTCGCGTCGGAATAGGATATATTTATGCATCTATTCCGACGAATATAAAGATTCAAACCATTCATAACATTATTAAAATATAATAAAATAGATTTACTAGCCAAGTAAATGTAGCCTAAGGTCGTAAACATTCTTCTCATCCTACAATAGCCAAACCTAAAATGAAAATTTTTTATAAAAAAACATTAAATCAATTCCAAAATTTGGATTTGCCTAATTTTTTTATAAAAATAGCAATAAAAATATTTATTTTACATTCTCAAATGATTTTACTAATTTTAATTCTTTTTCAAAGTTAATTGTTCTTACATCTAATGTAGGAATAAATAGCCCTGGATTACTATCAGAAGTAATAGATAAAATCTTCTCTCTTATGAAAGGGAAAACAAAACTAAAAAAAACTGCTCTCTTTTCATTTGGTTCTAAGCCTGAAAACCAATTATAATCATTTATCTTAAATATTGCTTGAAAAATAAAATAGCTCTCTTCTTCTGAACAATCTGTAGTAACTCTAATGATAAGTGAATACTGTTTCATCTCATCATTATAAAAATCCCTTGGAATACTTATTCCAATATAGGTGTTCTCCTTTTGTGAATTAACATATTTTATTTCATTTAAACAATAACCTAAAAAATCATATACCGGCTGCAACATGCTTAAATCCTCCTATTTCATTTTTTTCTTTAATATCCCATTCATTATTTATTTTTAAATCAATTCCGCTTCTTATATTTGGATCTATTATTATTTCATCATATGTTATTTTAGTTGTTGCAAATGTAGAAACCGGATTAAAGCTAATTTCTTCATTTGCAACAGAAACTGGCTTTAATAACGAAAATATTTTTTGGTCTCTTTCCATTAAATAAATCATTCTTGCAACTACAGGATTCACTTTATTTTTTCCTTGTTCCCATTTTTCAACTGCTTTTTTTGTAACACCTAAATAGTCAGCGAACAAAGCTTGGCTCATTTTTATATTCATTCTAAACGCTCTTAGATACTTTCCGTCAATATACGAAAAATCTGGTTCACTAACAACAATTGCCTTGTTTCTTATTTCATTCAAATTTAATTTTCCCATAAATTAATTCTCCTCAACATTATTGACATATTCATCACAAAATAATCTTACTTTTTTATTTTCATTAGGTGTTAAATCATCTTTCCCTAATGAATGCTTATATAAATCTAACAAGAAAAACAAATTATTCAGTTCATCTACTAGTCCTATCACTCTCCAGCCTTTACTCTTTCCACTATTACTATTTTCATCTATCATTCTAAATTTTATTATAGCAATTTTATAATATTTACCATTATGATAAATATAATTCTTTTGTTTAGCTTCTTTATATGCGCTTTTAATTTCCATAGTTAAATAAATATAAAAATCCAATTCAGATATTGATAAATAATCTTTCATCATAGCCTTTATACTTTTCTTCAGATTAAATGGACTTTTGTTTACAAAACCAGAAAAGAATTCATTTAAAACATCTGGATTAACAATAAAATCAGTTATATTTTGCTGCATATAAAGACTCCTTTCTATATTTTACCCTATTTTATAGGGCAATAATATATTATCATATTATGCAAATAATATCAATTGAAATAAATAAGCTTGTTTTAAAAATATGATTTTTTCAAATGAATATTTACATCAATTACTTTTTGCATTATAATGAAAGTGTCTTAGATACAGACGAGCTGAGAAATGAAAAGGGGATGTTCGTGCATCCCCTTTTCGCATGTTTAGATACAAACGAGCTGATAGTAATATACATTCATGACTATATATTACCAAAGGTTAGGGCCCTTCTAGCTATTCCTATGCTTTCTTATTAAGCATAATTATTATAACAAGTATAATAACTAGAATAACTAAATATTCCATATGTAGCCTCCATCACACAGCCGTTGTACCCAACAACTGTACTAGTCTCATTTGTTCCTCCTATGCTGTATATTTCGGATAATTCCTGCCAGGCATCTCGGCAATTGTAGGCCACAACCAAAATGGTGTTAGCCATTAAGCCGAAGGCATCATAAGAGTCGGTAGGCAAGATATCCTTTAGGATAGCTTTATTAGCATTGTGATTATAATAATATATTATTAATAATTAATCAATATTATTTGTAAGGATTCCTCTTTTAGATGGTCCTCCTTCTTCTATATTTGCAAGTTTTATTTAACTTACAGCTATAGTTTATTTTCATGTTTGGACTATATAAGGGACCCAAATATTAAATTAAAAGAAAGTTTAAATAAAAATAAAAAAAGTATGCTATTTTACTAACATACTTTCTAAACCTAAAATAATTATCTTATACTGCATCTTCAATATCATCATTGAAATTATTAAAGAATATTTCTCTTTCGCTTAGAATTTGATTTATTTCTTGACACATAAATTCACATGCAAAATCATAAAACGGTTTTGTAGTTCCGATATCCAATTTTTTCTTAAACTTCAAAATATTGTCGTAGTAATTTACTAATGAACCATCTTCAGATATATCGGCAGCAAATAAGAATGCATATTCACAACCTACAATTTTTTGTATTTCAGCATAAACAGGAACTATGAAATGCCAATAAAGCACTTCTCCCATCTTATGTCTATTCATCCCGAGTGTATACCAATAATCCTTCATTAAATCATTCGTACAAAAATGCATCAACTCTATTCCTGGATGAACACGTAAAACTCTAGATATATTTTCATTCTCCTCTTTTATTTCATCAAGAGCAAGCTGTTTATCTTTTCTAGCATATCTATTTTTCTTCTTTTGTAAAGCTCTACGAATCAATTGAATTGCATCATCAAAATTTATATTATTATCTTTAAAAAATCCTTCGATTAACTCATTCGCTTTAGCAGCATTTTCAGGATCATCTTTAGCATTGACGATAGCTTGTAAAATAACAATCATTCTTTGATAATCCGGATTTTCATCAAGATTAGTTAAAGGTTCAAATAGAGAGCCACACTTTAGTGAGAAGAACATCAAAGGTTTACCATAATTATTTTTAATAATATAGTAAGCAGTTTGATTCTCATACTCTTCATCTTTGCCGACATTTATCAAGTAATTTATAAGTTGTGTTCCTCTATTACTTTTAAACTCTTTCATCGAATCGAAATTTTTTGGATTCTTCCTAAATCTTTCACATGTAAATGAATTTAGAATATCACTTTGCTCTTTTGTTATTCTCATACTATGCTAAGCCCAACTGCTTTCTCATTAGTCTTCTTTGTTTAATTCTTTCGGCATCCAACTTAATGTCTGATAATTTCATAGCATTATCGCCATTTTCACTTTCTGGAATACCTATTCTTGATTTTTTCCATGATATTTCACCATGTGTTAGAATACTTAAACTCCAAGAGTCTTTTGGACTATATTTCTTAAATACTTTATCTAGCACTTCAACTGATGATGACGATAAAGTATTCTTCTCATTCAACATATCTTCTCTATAAAATTTTCTAATTTCTTTTAGAACTGGGCCATATTTCCAACCATAAAATGTATTTTCAAAAAGAGGACAATCATTTTGAATCAAATATTCTCTTTGTGAAAAATATAATATTTTGTGTAATTTCATTTCATCAATTTTAGTACCATACTCTTTTTGATATTTCATGCAAATATAAGATGCAACTACTTTTAATTTTTCCATAATGATTACCTCCTTCATTTTTATTATATATCATTATTCAATTTTTTAAAATATAATGTCGATAAATGTATGTTATATTTTATCATAATTTAATAAATCATACAACATCATTTTTATATTTTAATGCTTGATAATATAGCACACAACTTTTATGTTTTAATAAACATTGTCTATGATCTAATTTTGAGAAAATTTTAATCAAAAATCTCATCAAAACGTTTTCTTGAATTTTTTTGAAATTAAAGATAATTTTCAGTTTAATCATTTATTAAAAGTAATGTTTAAAAATATGTATATTTATAATTTTTTATTAATTTTTTTTGAAAAAACATAATTTTTATAATGAATTTGATGAATATTTCGCCTAAATAGCGCC
>DJXM01000031.1 GCA_002449755.1 Caryophanales bacterium UBA7004 | reverse complement strand
ATCGTACCTTATAAGCAAAGAAAGGTTAAGATTTTAAATGGTTCTCATACTACATTAGTTCCAGTTTCTTATTTAGCTGGTATCGATGCAGTAAAGGAAACTATTGAGGATGAGCAATTAGGCAAGTTTGTAAGAGAATTCATCTTTGATGAAGTTATTCCTACAATTGATATTCCAAGAGATCAAATGGTTGCATATTCTAATTCAGTATTAGAAAGATATATGAACCCTTATGTTCATCATTTATTAATGTCTATTGCATTAAATTCATCTACTAAGTATAAGGAAAGAGTATTACCTACTGTATTACAAAATATTCAAAACTTAAATACTTTACCTAAGCATGCATTATTCTCATTAGCTGCATTAATGGTATTCTATAAGGGTGTAAGATTATCAGATGGTAATAAGATTGAAATTTCTGATACAAATACAGCTTGGTTAGATTTATTAAATGGTTTATGGGCTCAATACGACAAGGATAAGAATGCTAACGCTGTAGTTACTGCTGTATTAGGATTTAAGTCTCATTGGGGTGTTGATTTAAATGAATTTGATGGTGTAAACGAATATGTTACAGCATCTTTAGAGGCTATTTTAGCTAAGGGTATTAGAGAAGCAATCAAGGAGATTGTTGACTAATTTTAAAAAAATAATTTTAGGATAGGTGATAAAGTGAAAGATTATATCATTATTAACCCGATTGATAATGTTGCCGTATGTCTTCGTGAGCATAATGCTGGTGAGGTTGTAGAGGGTGTAACATTATTACAGCCAATTCCAAGAGCACATAAGGTTGCTTTAAAGGAGATTAAAAAAGGAGAAAACATCATTAAGTATGGTTGCCCTATTGGCCATGCTACAGCTGATATTAAGGTTGGTGAACATGTTCATACACATAATGTTGCTACTAATCTAGATGATGTTATCACCTATAAATATGAGCCAAATTATCCACAAGTTTTAGGATATGTAGATAAGAAGAGAACTGTTGAATTATATCCTAGAAAGAATGGATTATATGGTGCTAGAAATGAATTATGGATTGTTCAAACTGTAGGTTGTATTTCTGGTAATGCTCATAAGATTATTGAAGAATTTAAGAAAAGATATGATACATCAGATATTGATGGTGTATTTACATTCAATCATCCATTTGGTTGTAGCCAAATGGGTGGTGACTTAGAAATGACTCGTACTATCTTAACTGATATGGCACTTCATCCAAACGCTGGTGGTGTATTAGTTTTAGGATTAGGTTGCGAGGAAAACCAAATGCCTAAGTTCATTGAAACTTTAGGTGATAGATATGATAAGGAGCGTACTAGATTCTTAGTTTCTCAAGAGTCAGAAGATGAAATCGAAGACGGTGTAAAGCTATTAAAGGAACTTTATGATGTAATGAAGAATGATAAGAGAGTTACACGTCCTTTATCAGATTTAAGAATTGGTTTAAAGTGTGGCGGTAGTGATGGTATGAGTGGTATTACTGCTAACCCATTATTAGGTAGATTATCTGATTATTTAGCTATTAATGGTGGTACTACTGTATTAGGTGAAGTTCCTGAAATGTTTGGTGCTGAGCAATTATTAATGGCTCGTGCTAAGGACGAGGCTACATTTAATGAAATTGTTAAATTAATTAATGATTTTAAGATTTATTTTAAGAATCATCATCAGGTTATTTATGATAACCCATCACCAGGTAATAAGGCTGGTGGTATTACAACTTTAGAGGACAAGTCATTAGGCTGTACTCAAAAGGGTGGTGCTTCTAAGGTAAATGGTGTTATTCCTATGGGCGGTATGATTAAGGAAAAGGGATTAAACCTTATTTCTACACCAGGTAATGACCTTTGTGCATGTACAACTTTAGCAGCTGCTGGTTGCCAAATTGTATTATTCACAACTGGTAGAGGAACACCATTTGGTACATTTGTTCCTACAATGAAGATTGCTACTAATACTGATTTAGCTACTCATAAGGCTAACTGGATTGATTATAATGCCGGAGATCTAGTAGATAAGAAGGATATGGATCAATTATTAGAGGATTTCATCGATTTAGTATGCGATGTTGTTTCAGGTAAGAAACAAGCAAAGAACGAACAAAACGACTTCAGAGAAATTTCTATTTTCAAAGATGGAGTTATGTTATAAAAGAACAAATTAAGGAGAATTATAGAATATGAAAGAATTTATGGACAAGGACTTCTTACTTACAACTGAAACAGCTAAGAAGTTATATCATGAGCATGCAGAAAATATGCCAATCATTGATTATCACTGTCATTTACAACCAAAGGAAATTGCTGAGGATAAGCATTTTAGAAACTTAGCAGAGGCTTGGTTAGGTGCTGGTGATAGATATGGTGATCACTATAAGTGGAGAGCACTTCGTGCTAGAGGATATGAAGAGGATTCTATTTCTGGTAACATTCCTGGTAAGTCATTAGAGGAATCTGATTATCAAAAGTATTTCCAATTCTGTGAATCTATGCCTTATTTCGTTGGTAACCCATTATATCACTGGTCTCATCTTGAATTAAGAAGATACTTTGGTATCAATGATATTATCAATGCAAAGAACGCAAAGAAGATTTGGGATGCTGCTAATAAGAAGCTTGAGACTTTATCAGCAAGAGAAATGCTATATAAGTTCAATGTAGATACAGTTTGTACAACTGATGACCCAGTTGATGATTTACATTGGCATAAGCAAATGAATGCAGATAAGACATTAAAGGTTAAGGTTAGACCTGCATTCCGTCCTGATAAGGCAATTAATGTTGAATTAGATTGGTTTGGTTCTTGGGTAGAACAATTAGCTAAGGTTGTAGGCTATAAGATTGATTCAGTTAAATTATTATGCAAGGCTTTAGCTGAAAGAATTGAATTCTTCCATGAAATGGGTTCACGTTTATCTGACCATGCCCTAGACGTATTATGCTACGCTCCAGCAACTGAGGCTGAGGTTGAGGCTATTTTCCAAAAGGGTTTAAAGAATGAGCCAATTTCTGTTGAAGAGCAAGATAAGTATAAGGGTTATATTTTAGTATTCTTAGGTAAGGAATATGCAAAGCGTGGATGGACTCAACAATATCATATTGGCGCTTTAAGAAATAATTCTAAGTCTATGCTAAAGAAGATTGGACCAGATACAGGCTTTGATGCTATCGAAGATGCTGTATATATGGAAAAGCTTTCTGCATTACTTGGTGCTTTAGATGCAGCTGATTCACTTCCTAAGACAATCCTTTATTGCTTAAATCCTCGTGATAATTATGCATTAATGGTATTAGCTGGATGCTTCCAAAAGGAAGGCGTTCAAAACCGTGTTCAGGTTGGTACTGCTTGGTGGTTCCTAGATCAACAAGATGGTATGAGACAGAATATGGAAACAATGATGCAGGTTGCAATCATTTCTCAAACAGTTGGTATGTTAACTGACTCTCGTTCATTCTTAGCATATCCTCGTCATGAGTACTATAGACGTTTATTATGTCAAATGCTAGGTAATCTAGTTGAATCTGGTCAATATCCAGCAGAGGAATTAGATACTTTAGGTAAGATTGTAGAAGATATCTGCTACAACAATGCTAAGAAATATTTCGGATTCTAATTAATAAAATCTTTTAGGAGACTTCGGTCTCCTTTTTTCTATCTAAAGATAATTTTTAATTAAGCATAAATATTTATTAAAAAATATATTATAATTGTAAATGGTGAAGAATTATGAATGAATATGATTTAGTAAACTTATTAATCAAAAAGAATTATCATATAACAACAGCTGAAAGCTGTACAGGAGGATTAGTTTCAGCTTCCATTGTTAGTGTAGCTGATGCCTCTAAGGTTTTAAAGGAAGCCTATGTTACATATGCAGCCGAATCTAAAACATCAATTTTAGGTGTAGATCCTAAAACTATCGAAATGTATAATGTCGTATCAGAAGAGGTAGCTAAGGAAATGGCATTTGGTGCTAAAATAAGATCTGGTGCGGATATAGCTATTTCAGTTACAGGTATGGCAGGACCATCAACTGATGGAATTATAGAGGTAGGTACTGTTTGCTTCGGTGTTGTAACAAATACTACCTATGAAACTAAAACAGTATATTTTGGAAATATAGGTAGAAATGTCGTTAGAGCTAAGGCTACAGCCTTCGCCATAGAATTTGCTTATGAGGTTTTAAAAAATGAATAAAATCGTCATTTTAGTTACTTCAATAATAGATATTCTATTTTTGATTCCAACTATTTTAGTTCCATCACTTTCTAATTGGAGCCATGATACATTTAGAATATCATTATTATTAATTGGTATTTGTGCTGTAATTAATTTAATATTAATTGCTGTATTTGAATATAAAATAAAAAAATATAAAGCAAAGAAATTTACATTAATTATGCATTCAACAATTGGTGTTTTAGCAGTAGCTGGAATTTATATTTTAAATTATATTGAAAATTATGATGAATATAAGCTAGCTTATATATTTTCTATTTTAGGAGCTATGCTAATATCTATAATTGCTTTTACTATTTTAAATTTTGCTATTAAAGAAAAACCAAAGAAAGTCTATATGAACAAGACTTTAAATAAATAAAAAAATATTGTATAATATATTAAATTTTTATTTTGAAAGGAGAGGGTATTATGCCAATCATTATCCCAAAGGATATTCCAGCTTATAAAACATTAGAAGAAGAGAATGTCTTTGTCATGCATACTGAAAGAGCTATGACACAGGATATTAGACCAGTAGATATTTTAATATTAAATTTAATGCCTACTAAGATTGTTACTGAAACTCAGCTAGCAAGGCTTTTGGCAAATACTTGTCTTCAGGTAAATTTAACTTTTATTGTACCAAGTGGTCATGTATCTAAAAATACAGATAAATCTCATTTAGATAAATTCTATACAACATTTGAAGAAATCAAGGATAGACATTTCGATGGCTTAGTTATTACAGGTGCCCCTGTAGAGCAAATGCCTTTTGAGGATGTTGATTATTGGAATGAATTAAAGGAGATTTTTGAATATTCTAAAACTAATGTAACATCAACTATGTTTATATGCTGGGGAGCACAGGCAGCCTTATATTATTTTTATGGAATTGATAAATATCCATTAGATAAGAAGCTATTTGGTATTTATCCTCATAGAAAGGCTGTTATTCATGAGGTTTTATTAAATGGTATTGATGATGTATTCTATGTACCTCAATCAAGACATACCTATAATAAGGAAGAGGATTTATTATCAAACGAAAATTTAATTCCGCTTGCTTCATCATCTCTTTGTGGTACTACAATTTTAAAGAGTAAAAATTATAATCAATTCTTTATTTTAGGCCATTTAGAATATGATAAGGATACCTTAAGATTAGAATATGAAAGAGATTTAAATAAGGGCTTAGAAATAGAAAAGCCATTAAATTACTTTTCTGATAATGGGGATATAGATGTTAAATGGAGAAGTACAGCTAATATTTTATATTCAAACTGGTTGAACTATTATGTATATCAAATTACTCCATTTAAATTTAAGGCTCCAAAGGTAAAAAAGAAGATTAAATAATCATAAGTATGCAAATCGTTTAAATTTGCATACTTTTTATTTTATTTATACAAAAAATTGTACAAAATCTAATCTATTTTTTTGCGATAATACTATAAATTTAGTATTATTTGTGATAAAATGTTAAAAGCATATTTATGTATTTAGGAGGTTATCTAAATGAGTGAATTTAATCATAAGAAAATAGAAAAAAAGTGGCAGGAATATTGGGAAAAGAATAATACATTCTATACAGATGTTTGGGATTTTTCTAAGCCTAAATTTTATGCGTTAGATATGTTCCCATATCCATCAGGAGTTGGTCTTCATGCAGGACATCCAGAGGGATATACAGCTACAGATATTATTTCTAGAATGAAGAGAATGCAAGGCTATAATGTATTACATCCAATGGGATATGATTCATTTGGTTTACCTGCAGAGCAATATGCAATTCAAACAGGTAATCATCCTGAAGGATTTACAAAGAAGAATATTGAAACATTTACCCATCAATTAAAGGAATTAGGCTTTGATTATGACTGGTCTAAATGTATTTCAACATCTGATCCTAAATTCTATAAGTGGACACAATGGATTTTCAAAAATCTATATAAGGACGGATATGCAAAATATATCGATATGCCAGTTAACTGGTGTGAGGAGTTAGGTACTGTATTATCTAATGACGAGGTTATTGATGGTAAGAGTGAGCGTGGTGGATACCCTGTAATTAGAAAGAATATGAAGCAATGGGTAATTGACCAGCCACAATTCGCTGAAAAGTTATTAGAGGGCTTAAATGAAATTGATTGGCCTGAATCAACAAAGGAAATGCAAAGAAACTGGATTGGTAAATCAACTGGTGTTGAGGTTGATTTTGATATTGTTGATGGTGGTAAGTTCTCTATTTACACAACATGTATTGAAACTATCTATGGTATTACATTCATGGTATTAGCTCCAGAGGGAGATTTAGTTAAGGAATTAATGCCTAGAGTTGAAAATAAGGATGAGGTTTTAGCTTATATTGATGCCGCATCTAAGAAGAGTGAGCTTGAAAGAACTGAACTTAATAAGACAAAAACTGGCTGTCAATTAAAGGGCTTATATTGTATTAACCCTGTTAATGGCAAGAAGGTACCTTTATTTATTGGTGATTTCGTATTAGCTGGATATGGTACTGGTGCGGTTATGGCTGTTCCATCTCATGACCAAAGAGATTTCGAATATGCTATAGCACATAATATTCCTATGATTCAGGTTATTGATGGTGCTGATGTATCAAAACATGCATTTGAGAAGCAGGATTATTTAGGAAAGGGCTGTAAGCTAATTAATTCAGAGGAATTTAGTGGCTTAACTGTAGAAGAGGCTAAGGAGGCTATTACTTCTAAACTAGAAAAAATGGGTATTGCTAGAAGAACAGTTAATTATAAATTCCGTGAATGGATTTTCGCTCGTCAAAGATATTGGGGTGAGCCAGTTCCTGTAGTTCATACAGAGGATGGTAAGGTTTATACATTACCTGATGATGAATTACCATTAGTATTACCTGAATTAGAGGATTATAAGGGTAAGAATGGTAAGGCACCTTTAGAGAATGCTGAAGAGTGGAAGCATTATAACAAGAATGGTGTTAAGGGCTTAAGAGAAACATCAACTATGCCAGGATCTGCTGGTTCAAGCTGGTATTACCTAAGATATATTGATCCAAACAACGATAAGGAATTAGCTAATAAGGAATTATTAAAGCATTGGATGCCAGTTGATTTATATATTGGTGGTCCTGAGCACGCTGTTGGACATTTATTGTATTCTAGAATTTGGAATAGATATTTATATGAAAAGGGTATCGCACCTACAAAGGAGCCATTTAAGAAGCTTGTTCATCAGGGTATGATTCTAGGCTCTAATGGTATCAAGATGGGTAAGAGATTCCCTGAATACGTTGTTAATCCATCTGATATCGTAAGAGAATATGGTGCTGATACACTTCGTTTATATGAAATGTTTATGGGACCACTAGAGGCATCAAAGCCTTGGAGCCAAGAGGGCGTTGAGGGTGCTAGACGTTTCATTGATAGAGTATATCGTTTAGTAGTTGATTATAAGAATAAATTTACTACTGAATATGATAAGACATTAGAAATGGTTTATCATAAGACAGTTAAAAAGGTTACAGCTGATTTTGAGGCTTTAGCATTTAATACAGCTATTTCTCAATTAATGATTTTTGTTAATGAAGCATATAAGGCTGAAAAGATTTATATTGGCTTTATTGAAGGCTTAGTAAAGCTATTATCACCAATTTGTCCTCATATTTGTGAGGAATTATGGGAATCACTTGGACATGATAAGACTATCGCTTATGAGCCATGGCCTACATATGAAGAAGCAAAGACTGTTGATAATCAGGTTACATATGCTGTAAGCGTAAATGGTAAATTTAGAGATAAGTTATCAGCAAGCTTAGATGCATCTAAGGATGATGTTATTGCCCTAGCAAAGGAATTAGATAAGGTTAAGGCACAAATTGAAGGAAAAGAAATCGTAAAGGTAATTGTAGTACCTGGAAAGATTGTTAATATTGTAGTTAAGTAATATGGATTATTCCATAGAAAGGAAGACTAGTTATGAGTAATATTTTAAAGGTTACTAACCTTTATGCAAGAGTCCCTGAAAAAGAAATATTAAAAGGATTAGATTTAGAAATGAAGACTGGTGAGGTCCATGCAATTATGGGTCCTAATGGTACTGGTAAATCTACTTTATCATCAATTATCATGGGTCAAAGAAGATATGAGGTTACATCTGGTGATGTTACATTAGATGGTGTATCTTTACTTGATAAGGAGGTTGATGAAAGAGCTAGAATGGGTTTATTCTTAGCATATCAAAATCCAGCTGAGGTACCTGGTGTTACTAATTCTGATTTTATTAGAGCCGCTATGAAGGCTACTAGTGGTCAAAATCCTTCATTATTTAAATTCATTAAGGAATACGATAAGGCTATTTCTGATTTAAAGATGAGAGAGGATTTAGGTCAAAGATATTTAAATGATGGCTTCTCTGGTGGAGAAAAGAAGAAAAATGAAATTCTACAAATGAAGATGCTTAAGCCTAAGTTTGCAATTTTGGATGAAATTGATTCAGGCTTAGACGTAGATGCATTAAGAATTGTAGGAGAAAATGTATCAGCTATGATTAATGAGAATTTAGGTGTTTTATTAATTACTCATTATCAAAGATTATTAGATTACATTAAGCCAGATTTCGTTCATGTCATGATTAATGGTAGAATCGTTAAAACTGGTGGTGCTGAATTAATCGAAAAGATTGATAAGGAAGGCTATAGTTGGATTGAGGATGAGCTTGGAATCAATATTGATCCTGAAAAAGAGCAGAAGACCCATGCTATTTTAGGAGCTTGTGCTCATAATCCAAAGAATTAATATTATGGCTGATTTAAAAATTATTAAGATTTCTGATTTGGGTCAATCAGATATAAATGATAATAATGATGTCATTTATTTAATTGATAAGGATGCATGCTTAAATATTAAGGCTTCATCAAATATTAAAATTTTAGATACATTATCTAATGGTAATGTTAAATTAAATGTTGAAAAGGATGCCTTTGTAAGCTATACAATTCTAAATTCTAAAAATACAAAAAGAGTATTTGATATTTATGGAAGCCTAGAATTAAGTGAAATTTCATTAGATGAAACAGAAGAGAATATCAATGCTAATCTAATGGTAAATGAGGCAAGATTCGATTCTAAATGCTTATCATTTGCATCTAACATAGAATCTAGCTTCCATGTTAATGTTATTCATAAAGCAAAGGAAACATTCTCTAATGTTTCAAATATTGGTGTTGCCTTAAATGGTGGTAAGCTATTATTTGATGTTGTAGGTAAGATTGAAAAGGGCATGATGAAATCAAAATGTGCTCAATTATCTAGAGGAATTGTAATGGATAATGAATCTAAGGTTGATGCTAAGCCAGTATTATTAATTGATGAATATGATTGCTTCGCAAATCATGGTGCTTCAATTGGTAAGGTTAGTGATGAGGATCTATTCTATTTAATGAGTAGAGGCTTATCAAAGAATGAGGCTTTCATTTTAATCTTAGAGGGTATAATTAGACCTTTCATCGATGGTGTTTATATTGAAGAATATAAGAAGGAAATCGAAGAAAAGGTTGCTAAATTAATTTAAGGGATGATTTAAATGGATATAAATAAAATTAGAAATGATTTCCCTGTTTTTAGAAATGAGCCAGGATTAGCTTATTTAGATTCTGCAGCTATGGCTTTAAAGCCAGACTGTGTAATTAAAGCAGTGGATGATTATTATAATAAATTAGGTGTAAATGTTCATAGAGGTGTTTATCGTTTAAGTTATGAAGCAACTGATAAATATGAAGAGGCTAGAACAATTATATCTAAGTTTTTAAATTGTGATTTTGAAGAGGTTGTATTTACTAGAGGTGCATCAGCATCACTTAATTTAGTAGCATCAAGCTATGGCTTAGCTTTCTTAAAGCCAGGTGATGAGGTTATTACATCAGAGCTTGAGCATCATTCATCACATATGCCTTGGTTTAATGTCTGTGAAAAAACAGGTGCTAAATTAAAATATGTTGAATTAGATAAAGAAAACAGAATCACAGTAGAAAATTTTAAAAAGGTATTAACTAAAAATACTAAGGTTGTAGCATTAACATATGTATCTAATGTTATGGGCTATATAACTCCTATAAAGGAAATTATAAAGCTAGCTCATGAGGTTGGAGCTATTGTTACAGTAGATGGTGCACAGGCTGTGCCTCATATGAAGGTTGATGTTAAGGATTTAGATTGTGATTTCCTATCATTTTCTGGTCATAAGCTATGTGGACCTACAGGTATTGGTGTTTTATATGGTAAGAAGCATTTATTAGAAAAGATGCCTCCAATTGAATTTGGTGGAGATATGGCTGATACTGTATTATTAGATTCTCAAACATATAAGGCTCCACCTTATAAGTTTGAAACAGGTACACCTATTATCGCAGGTGCGATTGGTTTAGCTCAAGCTTGTAAATATTTAGAATCTATTGGATTTGAAAATATTATTAATCAAGAAAAGAAGCTAAGACTAAAGGCTATAGAGGAATTAAAGAAAATTGATGGTGTCATCATTTATAATGAATCATGTGAAACAGGTGTTATTTCATTTAATTTAGAAGGAATTCACCCACATGATGCGGCATCAGTATTTGATAATAATGATGTATGTATTAGAGCAGGACATCATTGTGCTCAATTAATTACTAAGAAATTAGGTACTATTGGTACTATTAGAGCCTCATTCTATTTTTATAATAGAGAAGAGGATATTGATAAATTTATTAAAGCTGTAAAGGAAGCTAAGGATTTCTTTGGACAGTTTTAATTAGGGAGGTATAAGTCATGGACTTAAATACTTTATATAGAACTGTTATTATGGATAATTATAAAAATCCTAAAAATAAGGGCTTGAAGAAAACTGATGATTATCATTTTGTTCATTTAAATAACCCATCTTGTGGTGATGAAATGAATGTTGAAATTAAAATAGAGGATGGAATCATTAAGGATGTTAGACAGGATGGACATGGATGCTCAATTTCTATGTCTAGTGCCTCAGTTATGAGTGATGTCTTAATTGGTAAAACTGTTGATGAGGCTAAAAAAATTATTTTAGATTTTTATGGTATTGTTACTGGTATTGATCCAAGTGATGAGGAAGCATTAGGTGAGGCAATTGCTTATATGGGTGTAAGACAATTCCCTGCAAGAGTTAAATGTGCAACATTAGCTTGGAAGGCAATTGAACGTGCAATTGATGAGGTGATGGAAAGTGGCAAATAGTAAAAAGGAAGCTAATGAAATCGTTGGTGATTACAAATATGGCTTTAAAACTGATGTAGAAAATGTTCTATCATCTGGTAAAGGATTAAATGAGGATGTAGTAAGATTCATTTCTAAGGCTAAAAATGAGCCTGAATGGATGCTAGATATTAGACTTAAGGCTTATAAAGCATTTACTGAAATTGAAAATCCTAAATGGGGTCCTGATTTAAGTGGTATTGATTTCCAGGAATATACTTATTATATAAAGTCAAGTAAAAAGACTGAGGATAAATGGGAGGATGTACCTGAAGCAATTAAGGAAACATTTGATAAATTAGGTATTCCTGAGGCTGAAAGGAAATATTTAGCTGGTACATCAACACAATTTGAATCTGAGGTAGTTTACCATAAGAATTTAAAGGAATTAGAGGATCAAGGTGTAATTTTCTGTGATACTGATACAGGCTTAAGATTATATCCTGAATTATTTAAGGAATATTTTTCAAAGCTAGTTCCTTATACAGATAATAAATATGCCGCATTAAATACAGCAGTATGGAGTGGTGGTTCATTTATTTATGTACCTAAGGGAGTAAAGCTTAATAAGCCAGTTCAATCATATTTTAGAATCAATAGTGAAAGAATGGGCCAATTTGAAAGAACATTAATCATTGTTGATGAGGATGCAGACCTACATTATGTAGAAGGCTGTACAGCACCTTTATATTCAAAGGATTCACTACACGCAGCTGTAGTTGAAATCTATGTAAAGAAGAGAGCTCACGCTAGATATTCAACAATTCAAAACTGGTCAAATAATATCGTTAATCTAGTTACTAAGAGAACATTAGTTGAGGATTATGGCCATATGGAATGGATTGATGGTAATGTTGGTTCAGGCTTAAATATGAAATATCCTGCTTGTATTTTAAAGGGTGATTATGCTAAAGGAACTACAATTTCAGTAGCATTCGCAAGCGAAGGACAATTACAGGATGCAGGTGCTAAGATGATTCATCTTGGTAAAAATACAACTTCAACAATTATATCTAAATCTATCTGTAGAGGTGGAGGTAAGGTTAATTATCGTGGATTAGTTAGATGTGGAAAAACAGCAATAGGTGGACGAAGCCATATAGAATGTGATACACTTATATTAGATGATAAGTCTACATCAGATACTATTCCACTAAATTCTGGAGAAAATGGCGATATGTATATCGAGCATGAGGCTACAGTATCTAAGGTTAATGAGGAGCAATTATTCTATTTAATGAGTAGAGGCTTAACAGAGGCTGAGGCCACTGAGATGATTGTTATGGGATTCATTGAACCATTCTCAAGAGAATTACCAATGGAATACGCAGTTGAATTAAATAGACTTATTAAACTAGAAATGACAGAAAGCGTAGGTTAAAATTTATGGCAATTTTTTGGCGTAGTATGTTTCATATCGTAGTTACAGCAGCCGCAACTGTAATGATTGTTCTAGGTATTGTCTACGATATAAAGGAATTATGGATTTGGGGTATTGTTTTAGCAGTAGCTGGAAATTTAACAGTATACCTATTATTATTCATAATTGGTTTATTAATGATTCCAGCTGCAAGGAAGCAACCAGCTGAAACTGGTATGAATCAGCATAATATCGCAAACAGAGTTAAGTATTGTAAGAAGTGCGGTACTGAGGTTGAATATTCAATTATGGTTTGTCCTAAGTGTGGTAATAAAACTTATACTGAAGAAAAGCCAGTAGGTATTAGCGAAGTTAATAATGAAGAAAAGGTAGATTAATCGTCTATCTTTTTTTTTGACATTATATGTAGATATTTTTTCATGCTATAATTTATATGTATTTATGCGATTTTGGAGGCTTTTATGAATAAAGATATTATTAATAAATTAACATTAAAGGAAAAAATAGAAATGCTTCAGGGTCATGATAATATGAAGACCTATAAAAATATAGATAAAGGAATTGAAGAAATTATTTTTTCTGATGGCCCAAGTGGTATTAGAAAGGAATTAGATAATGGTGATTCATTATCAAATATTTCTAATGCTTTACCTACAACTTGTTTTCCTACAGGTGTTACTATAGCTTCAACATGGAATATAGACTTAGTAAAGGAAATGGGAGATGTACTAGGTGATGAGGCAAAATACTTTGGTATTAATTTATTATTAGGCCCTGCAATAAATATTCATAGAAATCCATTATGTGGTAGAAATTTTGAATATTATTCTGAGGATCCTTTCTTATCAGGAAAGATTGCGTCAAGCTTTGTTAAAGGAATAGAAAGTAAGAATATTGGTGCTTGTATAAAGCATTTTGCATGTAACAACAATGAAAAATATCGTTATATTGGAGATTCTATAGTAGATAAAAGAGCCTTACATGAAATCTATTTAAAGCCATTTGAAACTGTTATAAATGAAGTTAATCCATACGCAATTATGACATCATATAATAAAATAAATGGAGAATTTGCATCTGAAAATAAATATTTATTAAATGATTATTTAAGATCTAAATTAAAATATGATGGAGTTATAATGACTGATTGGGGTGGCTTAAAGGATAGAGACAAAGCCTTAAAAAATGGGCTTGATTTAGAAATGCCAGGTTCAATTCCCTATAATTCTAAATTGTTATATGACAATATAAAAAATAATAATTTAGATCAAGAATTATTAGATAAATCAATATTAAGATTAATAGATTTAAAAAATAAAACAAATAATAAAAAAATAGATAATTTTGATTTTAATAAAGGATATGATATAGCCTATAAATTAGCTATAGAAGGAGCTATATTATTAAAAAATGATAATGATATCCTACCAATTAATAAAAATGAAAAATTATTAATTATAGGAGATTTATTTAGAAATGTAAGATATCAGGGTAGTGGCTCATCAATGCTAAATCCTATAAAGCTAAAAAATCATATTGATGTATTTAATGAAAATAATATTAATTATGAATTTGAATTAGGCTATTTACAAAATGAAAATGAGCCTAATTTAAAATTAGAAGAGGATGCTATAAATAAATGTAATGATTATGACAAAATTATTGTTTATGCAGGATTAAATGATTATGTTGAATCAGAAGGATATGATAGAGATAATCTATCCCTACCTAAAAACCAATTATCATTAATTAATAAATTAATTAAATTAAATAAAAAAATAATAATTGTTTTATTTGGTGGAGCCCCAGTTGAATTACCATTTATTAATGATATCGATGCTATACTTTATATGGGACTTTCTGGTGAGGCAATAGGTGATGCTACATATAATTTATTATTTGGAATAGAAAATCCATCTGGTAAATTAACAGATACATGGCCATTAAAATATGATGATGTTCCGTTTTCAACTGAATTTACAAAATCACCTTATGAATTATATAAAGAATCTATATTTATAGGATATAGATATTTTAATACAGTTAATAAAAATGTTTTATTTCCATTTGGATATGGATTGTCATATACAAAATTTAAATATTCTAATTTAAAAATAAGAAAAATAGAAAATGATATTAATGTTACATTTAATATAAAAAATATCGGAAATAAAAAAGGAAAAGAAGTATCAGAAATTTATATAGGGAAAAATGATTCTAAAATTATTAGACCTAAATTAGAATTAAAGGGTTTTAAGAAAATTGAATTAGATATAAATGAGGAAAAAGAAATAAGCATTAATATCAATATTAATGATTTAAAGGTATTTATAGATGATGAATATAAATTAGAAAATGGAATATATCAAATATATGTTGGAAATAATTCATCATCTATTCTATTAGAAGGTGAAATAGAATTAGAAGGAGCTATATTAAATAAATCTTATTATGATGAAATATATTATAAATTTATTTTAAATAATGAATTATCTAATTTAGATTTTTCAAAAATTATTGAAAGAGAAATACCAAATTACGAATATGGTAAAAGACCATATACTATAGAAACTCCTATTGGAGAATTTAATACATTTTATGGAAGAATCTTTAAGAAAATATTTTTAAATGTTGGCCTTAAGCAAATTAAAAAAGCTTCTAAAATGAAGGATGGATTAGAAAAGGAAAGAATGAAGAAGGCAGGAATTTTTATGTATAAGCTAATGTCTTATAATTCATTAAGATCATTATCATTTTCATCTAGTGGTAAGCTCCAATATAATGTGGCAGAAGGTATATTAGAATTTGCGAATGGACATCCTTTAAAAGGAATAAGAAAAATGCTTAAAAAATATAAAATAAAAGAATAATTTGGTATAGTTTAAAACTATCGTGATTGATATTAATATTCTATTATTCTATAATAAACATATGTATTATAATATATTTAATATCATACTAAGAAAGTAGGAAAGTAGATTTATTAAATATAGATATTTAATAGTTGATTGGTGATTATATGAGAATTGATGAAATATTAAAAAACAAAAGAACATTATCCTTTGAGACATTCCCTCCTAAAAAGGGACAAGAGGAAGATTTAATTAAAACTAAAGAGGTATTAAAGGAATTAGCTAAATTAAATCCTGATTTTATATCAGTTACTTATGGTGCTGGTGGTTCTAATTCTAAAGGTAATGTTGAACTTGCATCATTCATAAAAAATGAGCTTAATATCGAAGCCTTAGCTCATTTAACTGGTGGTCCATCAACTAAAGAGGATATTGATAGGGTAGCTTTAGAATTTAAAAAGAATAATATCGAAAATGTATTAGCATTAAGAGGAGATAAGCCACTTGATTATAATATGGAATACTGTAAGGAATTTAAGCATGCCACTGATTTAATGGAATATTTAAAAAAATATGATTTTACTTTGGCAGGTGCCTGCTACCCTGAGGGTCATATTGAATGTGATTCCTTACATGCTGATTTAGAATATATGAAATTAAAAGAAGAGCTTGGTGCTAAATTCTTTGTCACTCAGATTTTCTTTGATAATGAATATTATTATAGATTAGTAAGTGAGGCAAGAAAGGTAGGAATTAAATCACCTATTATTCCTGGTATAATGCCTTTAATTTCACCTAAATCTATTGCTAGAACTAAATCTATGTGTGGTTCTACAATTCCTTTAAATTATAGAAATATGCTTGAATTTTACATGAATAAGCCTAAGGCATTTAAGGAGCTAGGCTATAATTATGCAGTATATCAAATTATGGATTTACTTGCTAAGGGAGCTCCTGGCATTCATTTATATGTAATGAATAATGTTGATACTGCTAAAGAGATTACTAGGAGAATAGAAAATGTCATCAAAGAATATTTCTAATATTTATGATTTAGCTTATACATATTTAGGATATTCAAGCTTATCAAGAAGTCCTGATATAGATAAATTAATTGATGAATCTATTAAGGAATTAGATAAAATAGCTCAATTTAATTATATATATCAAGATTTTGATTATTATTTAGATTTTATTAAAAATAATCAGGTATATTTAGATTTTTTAAATGGATCTACTCATTATTATTTAGTATTAATGACATTAGGTAAAAGAGTAGATGATAGAGTTAAATATTATTCTATTACAGATATGAAAAAAATGGTTGTTTTTGATGCAGTATGTGGTGCTTATTTAGAGGAATTATCTGATAATTTTGAAAATGAAAATTTCGATGAATTAAGAACATATAGATTTTGTCCTGGCTATCAAGGAACTAAAACAGCTGATTTACAGGATATTTTTAAAATATTAAAGCCTGAAAGAATAGGAGTTAATATTTTAGAATCTAATTTAATGGTTCCCTTAAAAACAATGTGTGGAATCATTGGCTTTGGTAAAAAAATGAAAAAGTCATGTGGTAAATGTGATATTAAAGATAAATGCGAATTTAGAAAGAGGGGTATGACATGCTACTAGAAAATTTAGGTAAAAAAATAATGATTTTTGATGGCGGTATGGGTAGTGAGATAGAGAAAAAGGGCCTTGCAGGTTTTATTCCTGAGGAATTAAATATTACTCACTCTGATGATATTTATGATATTCATGCCTCTTATAAGGATAGTGATTTTATCACTACTAATACATTTGGCTTAAATAGAATTAAATATCATGGAAGCTATGATATTAAGGAATTAGCAGAAAAAGCAATAGCTAATGCTAGAAGAACTAATAAAATAGTAATGTTTGATATAGGTCCAACAGGTGCTATGCTAGCTCCTATTGGTAATTTAAGCTTTGATGAAGCCTATAATGCTTTTAAGGAAATTGTTTTATATTCTAATGATTTAGTTGATGGATATATATTAGAAACATTTACTGATTTATATGAGGCAAAGGCTGCCTTACTTGCTGTAAAAGAAAATAGTGATAAACCAGCATTTATTACAATGACATTTGATAAATCAGGCAGAACCCTAACAGGCTCAACTCCTGAAATTGTAGTAAATACATTAGAGGGATTAGGTGCTGATGTTATTGGTGTAAATTGCTCACTAGGACCTAAGGAATTATATCCTATAATTGAGAAATTTATAAATTGTGCTCATAAGCCAATTTTAATTCAACCTAATCGTGGATTACCTACATTAAAAAATGGTAAGACAATTTATAATTTGGAATTTTCTGAATTTGATGAATATGTAAAAAAATATGTTGATATGGGTGTAGCTATTATTGGTGGTTGCTGCGGTACTAATCCTGAATTTATTACAGGTATATCTAAATATAGAGGATTAGCTGTTAATAAGAAGAATAACCCATATAATACGCTAGTTAATTCAGCTACAGTTTTAACTAATATTGAAAATGTTAAGGTATGTGGAGAAAGATTAA
>DJXM01000007.1 GCA_002449755.1 Caryophanales bacterium UBA7004 | reverse complement strand
AGAAAGCATACAATGCTTTAACAGCTGAACAAAAGGCATTAGTAACTAATAACCAAACATTAACAAAGGCAGAAACTACATATGATGATGTAGAAGCTGTATACACAAAGATAAATGCAATTAGAACTGTTGAATATACAGATTCAAGTAAAGAAGATATTGATAGAGCAAGAGAAGCTTATAATTCATTATCTGATGAGGAAAAAGCATTAGTAAGCGCTGATACATTAAAGACATTAACTCAAGCAGAAACTCAATATACAGAGCTTGAAAATGGGAACAATACTTCAACAACATGGACAATTGGATTAAGTGTAGTTGGTGGTGTAATATTATTAAGTGCTGTTGTATTATTAGTAATTTATGGTAAGAAGGAAGGAAAGGCTGAGGCTTAATCCTTAACGCGATAAGTAAGGTTCTTTAAATAATAGGTAGTGTACCATAAATTAAAGTTCAAAACTATAAGTAGTACAGGCTTTAATTTATAGAGAGTGCAAGTATAGCTACAAACAATAAGGAGTGACAGACTCAATAATTATGAGTTTGGTCACTCTCTTTTTGTTATGCTTAAGATATGGTCTAGACTTATCCAAAAGTACATCTAAATTTAAAATGTATTCATGCGATGCTGGACCTTTAGTCACATCTATTTATAAAGATAAAACACTTAATGTAGAAGATATTTATAAGAAACTTATCTTTGGTAAATTTAATTCAAATTTTGGTAAAATATTTGAATCAATTATATCTCAAACATTGATTTCTAATGGATATACTCCTTTTTATCATACATATATTATTAAAGAAGCTGAAAAAGAAAAACATTATGAGATAGATTTTATGTTTGAAAGAGCAGGAAAAATAGTTGCAATAGAAGTAAAGTCTGGATCTAATTTTACTACATCTTCTTTAAATAATCTTAAAATTAAATATCCTCAATTAAAATTTGAAAGAATTGTTATATCAAATAAAGCATTATCAGAAAAAGATAGTGTTAGATATTTACCAATATATATGGCATTTATTTTATAGTGTTATGTAAAGAGATTGTAAAGCTAATAATGTCACAATAAATGACACAATAAATGTCATAACAAATGTCACAATAAGCTCAGCTGTTTTATATAACTTTGCTGGAATTGATATGTTAAAAGCTTTATTTTTCTACTCTACTCGATTTTGGATATGAGTGTTGCACTTTTGTTGCATATAATGTGTTATATTATAATTAGAAGTGTGCTTTTTATTATGCTATTAATTAATAAATTTAATATAAAGGAGATTGTTTTTTATGACAAAAAGACTGTTAGGGATTAGTTTAGTTACATTATCTTTTTTTACATTAGTTGCATGTAATAATGATAATAGTGGTGAGCAAGGAAAAACTGTTATTGGTGATAATATTTCAATTTTAAATCAAAAGAGTCATATTTTTAAGGATTCAGCTGATTTAAATAATTCTGCAACATTAACACTTTATAAGGCAAAGGATTATGGAGATGTGCCTTATTTAAATGCTAATGATATATCATCATTATTAACTACATTTTCTGGAGTTAATTTTAAATATAGTAAGGATGGAAATGTAGTTACAATAACAAAGAATGAAAATGATAATTGCTTCGTAAAATTTGATTCAAAGAATAATGAAATATCTTATAAGAATATTGGTATTTTAACTGAATTAAAGAATGATTCAATTGGTCAGGATTATTGCTTAACATCAGGTACTGTTATTAGAAGTGCAAAAAGTACTAAGATAGGTACTGTTGGTAAGGATGAGGGTAAGGTTTCTTTAAATGATTATAAGATTAAATTATATGAAGAAAAGGAAAATATTTATGTTCCTTATGATTTAGTAAATGTCCTACTTCAGCCTTCAAGCCTTGTACCTTATGTTTATAATGGTAAGGATTTCTTCTTAAATCCTACATCATATGAGCATTCTGATTTATCAAGCTTATGCTATTCAGGAAATGGTGTATTTACATATGGATTTAAATCATATGGTGAAACTTATGTATATACATATAAAAAGGTAGATACAAAGAGTGGTCAAAAATATACATATCAAACTGTAGATGTTGATGGTAAGGTAAGTGAGCCTAACCATGAAATTGCATTATATAGTGATGGTACTGGTGTAATTTTAGATGCTAATACTAATGTTGAAATTAAGGATTCAGAAAATAAAATTACAAAGATTAAATATAAAGAAGAAAATAATTATTTAACTATGTATATGAGCTTTGCAGAAAAGAATAGTACAATTTCTCCTACAGAAGATGTATATGATAGAAAGCTTGTTATCAATACTGATGAAACTAGAGTTGGTAAAAAGGAAAGATCAAAGGAGGTTGCTGAATTTACTTATAATTTATTATGCTTATCATTTGATAAGGTTTATTCAGTAAAGGAAGCAAAAAATATTGCCTCATTTGATAAATTCTTAACTGAAAAGGGCTATAAAAATGATTTACAATCAACAAATGTTAGAACATATGAAGAAGCAATGTTTAAATTTTTAAATAAGGATATCGATGATGGCCATACTAATGTTGAATTTATTTCTATTTTTGATATTCCAGGAAATGGGTTAATGAATGTATTTGGACCTAAATATCCTAAGACTCATACTATAAGTATTAATGATAAGGCTCAAAATTATTATTCAGAAAGATATAATAGTGATTCTAATGTAGCTCGCACTATGAGAACAGAAGAAACAGAGGATACTGCATATTTATCATTTGATAGCTTTTTATTAAATTATGGATTCCCAAATAATTTTAAGACTTATGCAATAGACCCTGATATTGAAGAACTTAAGAAGAATGATACTTGTGGATATTTAGCAGCTTGTATTATGGAAATTGAAAGCTTAAATAAAACAAGAGAAAAGAAGATTAAAAATATTGTTGTAGATATCACTGCAAATACTGGTGGTGCAATGGGTGTTATGCCTTTTGCAGCATGTATAATGACAAAAGATCCTACTTTTTCTGTTGCTGATTCAAGAACAGGTCAAGTAATTGAATATCATTATGAGGCTGATTTTGATGGTGATGGTGTTTATGGTGATACATATGCAGATAAATTTAATTTCTTTATTTTAACATCTGATGCATCATTTTCATGTGGCTCAGCCCTTCCTTCAATGCTAAAGGGTACTAATGTAAAGATTCTTGGTATTCCTGGTGCTGGTGGAGCATCACCTATTACATGCTTTACTGACGCATCTGGATTTGGCTATAAGACATCTGGACAATTTGGCGTTTGTTATAAGGATAATGGTACTTACAAGACTATAGAAAATGGTGTTCCAGTTGATTATGAAATTAGTAAAAATTTATGGTATGATTATCCAAATTTAACTAAGAAGATTGATGAGATTGTAGCTTCATTAAATAAATAAAAAACGTGGGGGTAGCATTGTATCTACGTAGGTGCAGTAGCTACCCCTTTTGTGTTATCAAAAGCAAAAGAAGATATGACTAATATTTTATTTGATGAGGAACAACAAAGAATTAAGAGCTAATGGTCTATGATGATAGAGTTGAAATTATGTCACCTGGTGGGTCTTATTGAAATCAAACAATATCAAAAATAACTAGTGGATGGTCATCACTTAGAAATCCATCACTTGCAAAGATGTTTAAATACCTTCATTTAATTTATAACTGGGGAAGGATATTGAAATATTAAATAATGATTTAAAAAATATAAGAATTATTTAGAAAACCAATTTAAATCTAACTTTTTATTAAAAAATATTAGCAAACTGGTTGACAGAGTGCTAAAAAGCGCTATAATTTAATTAGATTGGCACATTGATACATAGAGTGCTAATAAAAAGGAGATAGAAAAAATGATTA
>DJXM01000087.1 GCA_002449755.1 Caryophanales bacterium UBA7004 | reverse complement strand
TGCTTCGGCTTCATCATATGATATTCTAGTTAAATATGGTGAATTAGTATTAGAAAATATTCATATCGATAATGATAATTATATTGAACTAGATAGTAATTTTGATATTGATGATGATGGAGCAATTCATATTCCATATGAAATTAAGCTACCTGATGGTGCTACATTTGAATCATTTAGCATCAATCTAAATGAAGAGGATATAACATTTGAAAATGAGACTGGTGAAATAGTTTTAAATAAGGTAGATAGTAATTTATTATCTATAGAAGGAGTAATAAATTATACCTATAATGGTGTAACTATTGAAAAGCTAGTTTCAATCAGCAATTATGATTTAGGTGCTAATTTAGTAGTATCACATTACGCTCCTTACATGGGAAGCTTCTATGATAATTATAATTTCCAATTTGAGGCCTATGTTAAGGATAAGCTAATTAATTTAGAATTTAATCCTAAATTCTATGGTGATGATGAAACTGAAATGGCATCAGAATTAGAAAAGGGTTATTTCTCAGTTTCAAGCTCTTATTCAAAGATTAAATATGATTTAGCTGATGATGGATTTCCATCAGATACAGTTGATTTATCTGGCTTTATAAATGGAATTGGTTCAACTGATAGTATGGATTATCTTTCAAGTATTTATGATTTTAATATAAATTATCCTGTAACATATTTTAAAACCTTAAATGATGATGGTACTGTAAATTATTATTTTAATACAGGCTTTAAGGATACAGTAACAGATTCTAATTATTCTCATAAATATAGAATTGTTTATACATATCATGGTACTGATGGCTTAATTTATAAATATGGAGAATATACAACAAGTGAAACATATAAATTAGAAAATATAGAAGATTTAGATTATGATTTCGGATTCTATGTATACTTTGATGATATTTCAAATGGATTAACATACGAAACAAAGATATCAGGATATGCGAATTCTAAAATCATATGCTCAAAGGTTGATGTTAATTCAGTATTCTTAAATAATCCAACTATGTATAATTTAACTCGTGATGAAAATAATTATACTATAATTGATTCTACATTTGATTTAGCAATGCTTGATCCAAATGAAAACATTGAATTTACGTATAAGGATAAGACTATTTTAGTACCTTTAAAGAGTAAGACTGATGATGGTGTTATAGCTGATGGTGATACATATAAATATGAATATTATACTGATGATCAATCATTAGGATATATTGTAAATGTAGATGATTTATCAAACCAAGGAAAGAGCTCTATAGTTTATGTTGAAGCAATATTTAAAGAGAAGCTTGAGGACTTTACATATAAAGCAGCAATAAATGTTCATTCTCTATTAGATGGTGCTATAAATGAATTTATTGAAAGTGGCTCATATGATGTTACTAATAAGGATTCAGCTAGTGGTATAGCAACAAAGAATATCAATTATGTATCAACATATAATTTAGATAATATGACTGCTTCATTTGGATATGATAGTACTAATGATACTAATACCTTAAGTATTGGAGAAATAGAATTTACTCAAAATGATTCAAAAGAACAAATATATGTTGAAGTATATTCTAATGGTGCTTTATTAGCTCAAGGAGAATATGATTCTTATTGGGGAAGCTCATTCCGTGTTGACCCAGCATATACAAATATCCAGGTTAAAATCTATGAATATATAAAGGAAAATATATCTCCTATTGGTCCATTTGATTATACTGATGTATTCGAATGCAAGGGTAATCTTATAGATGAAAGAGAATTTAGTACACCACCTCAGGAAATTGTAACTAATGTTAATTTAACTGAAACATCAGATTTAAATGAAATAAGCGTAGAAGCAGATGATTTTTCAGATTATAAGCTTAAGGTAACTAAGTATTATTACTTAATAGAAAATGGCGTTAAATCTAAAACATTATTAACTGAAGAAAAAGAAGGAGATGTAGGTGAAACTACAGTAGGCTTTACACATGAGGATAGCCATTCTATTAGTAAATATGTTGTTGAGATATATAAGAACACTAAGGTATATTCAATATTTGAGCTTAATGTAGCTCCAGAAATTGGTGATTATGAATATAATGATGGTGAAGATTATATTACATTACCTTATGATTTAAAGCTTCCAACAGACGCAGTATTAAAATCTAGTACAGCAAGTGTTGGTGGAGTTGAGGTAGAATTATCTCAAAGTGGCACATTTACAATTAATAATTTAGAGACTAATGTTGTATTAATAAATTTCAGTATTAATTATGAATTAAATGGTGCTTCAGTTCATTACGAATTTGAAACTAGAAAGACCCTAGAAGGAGAACTTGATGTTGATTATGAAATAGCATCTTATCCAGGTAATTCTTCATATGGTAATTTCTCATGTAATTATAATATTTATTATAATCCAAATGATAATAAGATTTATACATATGATAGTACTAATGATACATATTATGATGAGGATGGTATAGAAATAGATGATCCTAGTGTTTTAATTAGTTCTAGATTAGAAAATGATATTTATGCATTAAAGGTTAAATCTATGACTATGGATATAGGATGCTTCAAGAATGTAATATGCGATGATTATGTATTAAATGTAGCTAAAGCCGGTGGAAATGTAATTGATACAACTAGTGGTTCTACATGGACATCAAGCCACAATGTAGAAGCTAATGTATTAAAGAGCTATACTGAGGCAAGTAGTGAAATTGCGGGTATCTATATAACATTCTTACATGAAAATATCGGTATAGAATATTATGATTATGCAGTTCATGGAATTAATAATTGTAGCCTAGAATTTAGTGTTTTAATAGGTGGTAATGTTTATTATACAAAATCTATTGAATTTAAAACACCACGCCACAGTGATTTAACTGATATTAGTGCGTTTAGCATAGATAGAGCTAATATTAATAATACAATTACAAAGAATGCTGATGATACTATCAATATGACAATTCAAACCGGATTTGATAGTGAGTCTTATCCAAATAATGCATATAAGATAGTATTATATGATAAGACAGATTATAATGGCTATGAGGATGGTAATTTGGCTTATGAGTCTGATTATTTAACATCTAATGTGGCAACATTATCTAATTTAGCTAATACAAATTATGAGGTATATATTGAAATATATAATATCATAGATGGTGAATATGTAAAACAAAGCATTGATAATGTTGGTAGAGCAAATAGTCCAATCGTAAGTACTGATTGGAGGCGTGTTGATGAAGGAACTACAACATATCATAATTATGTATATTTAGATACTAATTATATTAATCCAGATTATTTAGCTGGTACTAAGAAGCTATCATTTAAAACAGGTGAAATTGATTTAAGTAGCTTAGGAGAATCACAATCTGTGTCAGGATGTACAGTAGAAGTTACTGATCAAGGTAATGGTGTTTATATAATTGATATCTATTCAACTAATTCAAGTAATCCTCATGGTAGCTTAGTAATTGAACAAGGTAATTCAGAAACTGGCTATAATGAAGTAGCTTATACAATTTAGGAGGGGTAAAATGAGCAAAAAGAAAAAAGGTTTTACAATCGTTGAGCTTACAATAATTGGAGTTGTTTTAATTACATTTATTGTATTCATGGTAATCCAGGTCGCATCTCCAGCTTCAACAGTTGGTGAATGGGTAAAGGAAAATATTTGGGATATTGAATCTACAGGGAAAGCATTTATGACACATTTACCTGTATTAATTCAAAGCTTAGTTTATGTAGTAGTAATTTATGCAGTATGTAAATTAATTAGAATGTTCTTTGCAAGAAAGATGAAGAAGTCAAATAGAGCTAAAACAGTTATTACCTTAGCTGATGGCTTAGTTAAGTATGGCTGTGCTATAGCAATTATTATTTTCTTACTTCAGGCATTAGGTGTTAATTCTACAGCTATTTTCGCATCAGTTGGTATTTTAACATTAGTTATTGGTTTAGGCTGCCAAAGCTTAATTGCCGATGTAGTTGCTGGTATGTTCATTGTATTTGAAAATGAATATAATGTTGGTGAAATCATCACTGTAGGTGACTTTAGAGGTACAGTAACTGAAATTGGTATTAGAGCTACTAAGATATTAGATATGGCTGGTAATATTAAGATTATTAATAATTCAGATATTTCTAATGTTATTAATATGTCTAGAGAATTATCTTTAGCAGTAGTAGACTGTGAATTCCCATATGATGTACCTATTGAGGTTGTTGAAGGATTATTAAAGGAGCATTTTGATTTATTCCGTGAGAAGATTCCTGCAATTATTGAAGGTCCATTCTATAAGGGTGTATCTGGATATGGTGATTCAAATGTAGCTGTAAAGATTGTTGCTAAATGTAAGGAAGAGGATAGATATCAGGTTCAGCGTGATTTATTAAGAGAATATCGTATGGTATTTACTGAGGCTGGTATTGACTTATCATTCAATCAGGTTGTTATTCAAAATTATACTCCTACAAGCTATCATACAAGCCAAAAGAAGAAGGCTGAGGCTCAGGAATTTGTTAATGAGCAAAAGGAATTATCTAAGAATTTAGATAGTCAAGAAAATAGTGCTAACTAAAAAAATAAGGATTTGCGATAAACGCAAATCCTTTTATTTTGCCTCATTTTGATGAGCTATTTCCTTATTCTTATATAATAATTCATCAGCAACAGCAATATTTTCCTCATATGATTTATTGTTGTCTATTTTACTATAACCAATTGATGTAGTATATATAAATCCTAAATCATCCTTTGATTTTTCTACCTCTAGATGAATATCGCTTATTATTTCCTCTAATAGTGATTGATTAAATAATTTAATGATGACTAGGAATTCATCTCCACCATATCTTATTATTGATGCATCATATGGCCTTAGGGTTTCCTTTAATAATTTAGCAAAATGCCTTAATGCCTTATCGCCTTCTAAATGTCCATATGTATCATTAATGTTTTTAAATCTATCGATATCAAGCATTAATATATAATAATTTGGTTCATCATTAATGTCATTTAATATTCTATTTAGCATTTCTCTATTATAAGCACCAGTTAATGTATCTGTTATAATAAATGAATCCTGGTTTTGAATGAATAAATATACTGTAACTAATATCGCTCCGAAGCAATAGATTGGTATTTCAGCTATAAATACCTGTAATACAGAGAAGACTATAATTACAATTGGCCAAATGGCAAATTGTAATAGCTTTCTTTTTTCTTTTCCTTCGTTTGTTTTTTTTGAGCTAATTAATACATGCACACCAGATCCAATTATATAACTAAAAGGTACTAATATTAATAGGAAAGCAGTCATATATCCATAAATACTTTTTTCTGCTGGATTTAAGAATGAGCAAATAAATACTGTTCCTATTAATGATAGAAGTGTTGGAAATAAAAATATTTTTTTCACCCTGTTAAAATTTAAATTAGGATTTAAAACTAATTCTACATACATTAGCCAAGCAAATGCTATTAGATTTGAAGCTCCATAATATATCATTCTAGACATTCGTAAAACTACTTCATTTTCGCCAAATACCTTAAAGTAAGCAAATGCCCAAATACTATCACCAATAAAATAAATGATTAAATGAAACATAACCATTGATAAGCATCTAGATCTTGTCTGCTTATTCTTCATATTTTTATTGAATATAATTAATATTACTGTTGTAGCAATGATATTAGCCCATACATAAAATATGGTTAAGAGTATATTTGAGTCTATTTTTAAAAAATCCAATATATCACCACCATCGCTCTATTTTATTTATTTTAACATTTATATGTTTTTTTGTCTATTAGGAAATTCTATCAATACATTTATGTTAATCTCTGTTTTTTCTCAAATTTAAAAAAAAACTATCATTTTTGCCATATTTGCCATAAATTTTATAAAATAAAAAAATGGCTTACCTAATGGATTTTATGCTTGCTTTATGATATAATAAATTCATAAAGGTTGGTAATAATTATGAAATATAAAAAGATATTATTACAACTAAATAATTATGATTTTATGGTCGTGTTGCAATAATGCAGTGCGGCTTTTTATTTTTCTAAAAATTGGAGGTAAAAGTATGAAAAATGAAGGAAAATTAGAAAATTTTGAGAAAAATTATTTTGATGATTTAAAAAGGATTAAAGAAACTATTAGAGAAAATCAAAATAAGGCAATGGTTGTAGTTAATAGTGCTATGATTATGACCTATTATGAAATTGGCACTATTATAAATGAAAGAAAAACATGGGGTTCTAAATATATTCAAAATCTAGCAAATGATTTAAAGGAATATGGGAAAGGATATTCGTATGAACAATTGAAGAAGATGAGTCAATTCGCGTCGAATTTTAAATTAGATGAAATTAGGTTACAAGCTGTTACCAAAATTGCATGGGGATCAATAATTATGATTATGTCCAAATCAAAATCCCATGAAGAGATGTTATTTTATATTAATGAAACACATAGGCATGGATGGTCTAGAGCTATGGTATTAAATCAAATAGAGATGAAAGCTTATGAGCGTTCATTAATAGAACCAGATACTACTGAAATAGTTAGATCAGATGATTCTATAAATGAAATATTTAAGGATACATATGTGTTTGACTTTACAGATAAGAATGATTTAAAGACTGAGAAAGATTTAAAGAATAAAATGATAGATAATATCATCGAATTTTTAAAAGAATTAGGACCTGGATTTACACTTGCTGGAAAAGAATATAAATTGGTTACTCCAACAAATGAAGAATTCTATATTGATTTATTAATGTATCATACAAAGATTCATGCCTATGTAGTAATTGAAGTAAAACTAGGGAAGTTTAAACCTGAGCATTTAGGACAATTAATTTTTTATGTAAATGCCATAGATGATTTAGAGAAAACTGAATTAGATAATGAAACAATAGGTTTATTATTATGTAAGGATGCTGATTCTTATGTAGCAAAGACATCATTAAATAAATCACAAATGAAATTAGGAATATCTAAATATAAGATATTAGAAGAATTACCTGAATATTTGGAAAGGAGATTAAATGAAATAAAGTAGGATAAATTATGAAATAATAAATTATGAATATTGAAAATAAGATTTAAAAGTGATATTATACTTTTGTAATTAAATAGATTCCATAAAGGGAGTAGAAACCTAAAATATTAGGCTTATGTGTCGTCATACCCAGTATTATAAAAATACTCGTTCATAAGTTAAATTTCGAGACTTTTACCAATTGGTAGGAGTCTCTTTTTTTACAAAAAAAGAAGGAAGGAAAAAAATAAAATGATACCAGAATTTTATGAAAGCTGGCATATTGCTCCAAAGCTATTGATTCTTTTAGCTTTTATGATTGTTGGAGTAGTATTTCTAGTTAAATTTTGTGATTTGTTTGTTGGTGCATCATCATCAATAGCTAAAAAGCTTCATATCGCACCTATGATTATAGGCTTAACTGTAGTTGCGATGGGAACATCTTGTCCTGAGCTTGCAGTATCAGTTTCTGATTCAATTGCTTGCTTAAATGATGGTGGTAATGCAAATGTTGCGATTGGAAATGTAGTTGGTTCTAATATCTGTAATATTTTATTAGTATTAGGCTTATCAATTGTATTCACACCAATCATTGTAAAAAAGAGTAGCCTTAAGAAGGAATTCCCATTCCTAATTGCTGTATCACTACTTTTAGTTTTATTTGTAATTATCAGTGGTCTTGTAACAGATACTTATCAGGTTGCTAGATGGATGGGTATTGTATTTGTAGTATTAAGCATTGCCTATGTTACATTCTTAGTTATTGATGCTAAAAGAAATCCTATAGAGGATAATGGCGAAGAAATTAAGGATATGAAAATGTGGAAGGCCATTCTATTTGTTATTATCGGTGCTTTAGGTATTGCCTGTGGTGGTGAATTTGTAGTATTTGGTGCTAAGGGCTTAGCTGTAACAGGTGCGACTGCGATGGGTATTAACCATGATTTAGCAGAAAGCCTAGTTGGTTTAACTATTGTTGCTGTTGGTACATCTTTACCTGAACTTGTAACTAGTGTAGTTGCTGCTAAGAAGGGTGAAAATGATATAGCTTTAGGTAATGTAATTGGTTCAAATATTTTTAATATTCTATTTGTACTTGGTATTTCAGCTGTAGTAAATCCATTAACTACAGGAAATCAAATCATTGTTGATTTAATTGTAATGATGTCAGTTACATTATTATTATTCGGCTTCGCTTTAACAAAGAAGCTTAATAAGAAGATGGGCTTTATCTTTATTGCAATTTATGTTTTATATTTAACATATTTAATATTAAGAACTGTAGGAGTAATTCCACAATTTTAAATAGATGCCATGCATAATTGCGTGGCTTTTAAATTTTATTTAAAAAAAGAATTTGATTTTATTAAATTATGGGTTAAAATAGTTTTCGTGAGGTAGGAAGAAAATGGAAAAAATTTATTCAGGTAAAACTAAAGATGTTTTTAAGTTAGACAATGGCAATGTTCAATTATTATTTAAGGATGATTGTACAGGCAAGGATGGAGTATTTGATCCAGGTGAGAATCAGGTTGGATTAAAGATTGAAGGTATTGGTAGAAGTAATCTTGAAACTTCAATTCATTTCTTTGAAATTTTAAAGAAGGAAGGAATTAAGACTCATTACGTTAAGGCTAATGTAAAGGATGCCACAATGGAGGTATTACCAGCTAAGGTATTTGGCCATGGATTAGAGGTTGTATGTAGATTAGTAGCTACAGGCTCATTCATTAGAAGATATGGTGAGTATATTAAAAATGGTACACCTTTAAAGGGTGGTTATGTTGAATGCACATTTAAGAATGACGCATTAGGTGACCCACTTGTAACTAAGGATGCTTTAGTAGCATTAAATATTATGAGCCCAGAAATGTATGATTCTATTAAGGAACAAACATTAAAGATTACTAATGTTGTTGCTAAAGAATTAAAGAGAATGGGCTTAGATTTATGGGATATCAAGTTTGAGTTTGGTTATAACAATAATGAGGTTATTCTAATTGATGAGATTGCATCTGGAAATATGAGAGTATATAAGGATGGCAAGATTGTTGATCCTGTTGAATTAACAAAGATTATTCTAGCTAATAGATAAAAAATGAAGCATTTGGGATTTCCAAATGCTTTTGTTGTGTGCCGGGCATGGCACTAATCTTGCTGGTGAAAGTCCAGTCACGGGTATTTACCGCCAAGTGTAGCGAACCTCAAGCCGTTAGGAGCAATCCTATGGGTGAAGGAAGAGGCGTAGCAAAATCTTCGAGCCTACGAA
>DJXM01000079.1 GCA_002449755.1 Caryophanales bacterium UBA7004 | reverse complement strand
ACTGGTGGTGGATTTGATGAAAATATTCCAAGAATCCTAACTCCTGAAATGGGCTTAGACATCGTTGAAGGCTCATGGCCAATTTTACCAGTTTTCAAGTTCTTAGAAAAATATGGTAAGGTTGATCATAGAGAAATGTTCAATGTTTATAATATGGGTATTGGTATGGTTATTGCCTTAGATAACGAAGAGGATGCTAAAAAGACTATTGATATTTTAGCTAAGTATGGTGATAAGGCATATATCATCGGTACAATTACTGATAACGCTGGTAAGGTTGTAATTCATAAGTAATATGAAGAATATAGCGATATTTGCTAGCGGAAGCGGCACTAATTATGAAGCAATTATGGAGAAGATTAAGGAAGGTTACATTAATAATGCTAAGGTAGTATTAATGGCTACTGACCATGCTGATGCTTATGTTTGTGAGCGTGCAAAAAAATATAATACTCCAATTTTCGTAATTAATTACAAGGGTAGAAAAAAAGAAGAATATGAAGCTGAATTAGTTTCTAAGCTAAATGAGCTTAAGGTAGATTTAATTGTTTTAGCTGGATATATGCGTCTTTGTGGCTCTGTGCTATTAGATTCATATGAAGGAAGAATTATTAATATTCATCCAGCATTATTACCATCATTTAAGGGCGCTCATGGTATTTTAGATGCCTTTAATTATGGTGTTAAGGTATTTGGTGTTACTGTTCATTATGTAGATAGTGGAATGGATTCTGGTAAGATTATTGACCAAGCGGCCTTCCATTATACTGATGGTGAAACAGTAGATGAGGTTGAAGCTCGTATTCATGAGATTGAGCATGAGCTTTATCCAAGAGTAATAAAAAAATTAACAGATTAGGAGAAAGATTATGAAAAGAGCATTAGTAAGTGTTACTGATAAAACTGGTGTTGTTGAATTCTGTAAGGGATTAGAGGAATGTGGATATGAAATCGTATCTACTGGTGGTACAAAAAAGGTATTATTAGCAGGTGGCGTTAAGGCTATCGATATTTCTGATATAACTGGATTCCCTGAAATTTTAGATGGTAGAGTTAAGACTTTACATCCAAAGGTTCATGGTGGCTTACTTGCAGTAAGAGATTTAGAATCTCATGTTGCCCAAGTAAAGGAGCATAATATTGAATACATCGATTTAGTATGTGTTAATTTATATGCCTTCAAAAAGACAATTGAAAGAGGTGCTGAATTTGCTGAGGCTATCGAAAACATTGATATCGGTGGACCTTCTATGCTTAGATCTGCAGCTAAAAATCATAAGTTCGTTACAGTAGTATCTGATATTAACGATTATGATAGAGTATTAAAGGAAATTAAGGAAAACGGTGATACTTCATATCAGACAAGATTAGAGCTTGCTGCTAAGGTTTATACATTAACAGCTGAATATGATACTATGATTGCTGAATATATGAGAGAAAAGGCTGGTCTTTCTGAAAAATTATTTATTGAAGCTGATTTAGTTCAAAGCTTAAGATATGGTGAAAACCCACATCAAAATGCTAAGTTCTTTGCTATTAATAAGAATTTACCTTATTCTTTAGCAAATGCTAAGCAAATTCAAGGTAAGGAATTATCTTACAATAATATTCAGGATGCTAATGCAGCATTAAATATTGTAAGAGAATTTGGTAATACTCCATTTGCAATGGGCTTAAAGCATATGAACCCATGTGGAGCTGCAATTGGTAAGGATTTAAAAGAAGCTTGGTTAAAGGCTTATGAATCTGACCCAGTATCAATTTTTGGTGGTATTGTAGCAACTAACCAAATTATTGATGGTGAGGCAGCTAATTTAATTAAATTTGATCATGGTGAAAAGGGTAAATCTATTTTCTTAGAGGTTATTCTAGCTCCAGGTTTTACTGAGGATGCTTTAAAGGCATTTGCTAAGAGACCTGATTTAAGATTAATTGAATTTAAGCTTGGTGATTATCCAAAGCAGCCACAATATGTTAGTGTAAATGGTGGTTTATTAGTTCAGGATCAGGATACTGAAATCAAGACTATAACAGAAGATATGATTATTACTAATACAAAGGCAACTCCTGAGCAATTATCTGATATGAACTTTGGCTGGAAGATTGTTAAGCATGTTAAGTCTAACGCTATTGTAGTTGTAAAGAATGGTACAACTTGTGGTGTTGGTGCTGGCCAAATGAATCGTGTTGGTGCTGCTAAGATTGCTATTGAGGAAGCACATTCTAGAGGTGTAACTGATGGCTTAGTTTTAGCATCAGATGCGTTCTTCCCATTCTCTGATACATTAGAGTATGGTATTAATAATGGCGTTGTTGCAGTTGTACAGCCAGGTGGATCTAAGAAGGATCAGGATTCTATTGATTTAGCAAATGAAAAGAATGTTCCTATGGCATTCACTGGTATGCGTCATTTTAAGCATTAATTATAAGGAGAATGATTTATGGCTAAGGTATTAGTTGTAGGTGGTGGTGGACGTGAGCATGCAATTGTTCACGCACTATCAAAATCTAAAAAGGTAGAAAAAATATTTGCAGCACCAGGTAATGCTGGTATTCAAAATTTAGCAGAGTGCTTAAATATTAAAGATACTGAAGTAGATAAAATTGTAGATTTTGCAAAAGCTAATCAAATTGATTTAGTAGTTGTAGGACCTGAAGCATCACTTGCTTTAGGTATTATTGATGCATTAAGAGCTGCTGGTATTAAGGCTTTTGGCCCTAATAAGGCTGCCGCTCAAATTGAGGCATCTAAGAATTTTGCAAAGGATTTAATGAGCAAATATAATATTCCGACAGCTAGATATGAGGTATTTACTGATTATAATGAAGCTTTAGAATATGTTAAAATTTCACCTATTCCAACAGTTATTAAATATGATGGATTAGCTGCTGGTAAGGGTGTTGTAGTTGCTATGACATTAGAAGAGGCTGATAATGCATTAAAGGATATGCTATTAGATGATAAATTTGGTCATGGTAAAGTTGTTATTGAAGAATATTTAGAGGGCCCTGAATTCTCATTTATGTGCTTTGTAAATGGTGAAAATGTTTATCCACTTGAAATGGCACAAGATCATAAGAGAGCTTATGATAATGATTTAGGTCCTAATACTGGTGGTATGGGTGCATACTCACCACTTCCTTTCATTACAAAAGAGGATTATGAATATGCCTTAAATGAAATCATGATTCCAACTGCTAAGGCAATGGTAATGGATGGTTGTCCATTTACTGGTGTTTTATATGGCGGATTAATGAAGACAAAAAAAGGTATTAAGGTTATTGAATTCAATGCTAGATTTGGTGACCCTGAAACTGAGGTTGTTTTACCTCGTTTAACTTCTGATATTTATGATGCCTTTGTTGCAATTTGCGATGGCAAGGAGCCAGTATTAACTTGGGATAATAAATATACAATTGGTATTGTACTTGCATCAAAGGGCTATCCTGGAGATTATAAAAAGGGATATGTTATTTTAGGTGCTGATAAGGAAAATATTTACCATATGGGTACTAAGAGAAATGAAAAGGGTGAATTAGTAACTAATGGTGGTAGAGTATTATTTGCTGTTGCATCTGGAGATACTTTAGAGGATGCAAATAAAAAGGCAAATGAATTAGTTGAAACAATTAAGTGTGAGAATTTGTTCCATAGAACTGATATAGGAGCAAAGGCTTACAGAAAGTAGGTAAATTATGGCAGTTGTTATAAGCGGAAAGGAATTAGCAACTATAAGACGTAATAAGATGAAGGAAGAGGTTATTGAATTTGGTAAAAAATATCCAAGACTTCCTCATTTAGTTGTTATTTTAGTTGGTGATGATCCAGGTAGTGTATCTTATGTTACTGGTAAGGGTAAGGCCTGTGTTGAAATTGGTATTAAAAATACTACAATTAAAAAGCCTGTTACTATTACAGAAGATGAATTATTAAATTTAATTGATGAATTAAATAATGATGATACTGTAGATGGTATTTTAGTACAATTACCTCTACCTAAGCATATTAATTCTGATTTAGTAATTAAAAAGATTGATCCTAAAAAGGATGTTGATGGATTCCATCCTATTAATGTTGCATCATTATATTTAAAGCAGGATGGTATTGTATCTTGTACTCCTAAGGGAATAATAGAGGTATTAGATTATGCTAATATCCAAATTGAGGGTCGTCATGCAGTAGTAATTGGTAGAAGTAATATTGTTGGTATGCCTGTATCTAAATTATTATTAGATAGAAATGCAACTGTAACAATTTGTCATAGTAAAACTGCTAACCTAGCAGAAATAACTAAAACTGCAGATATTTTAATAGCTGCAGTAGGTAAAGCTAAATTCGTTAAAGCGGATATGGTTAGAGATGGTGCTACAGTAATTGATGTTGGTGTTAATAGAGATTTAGAAACAAACAAACTATGTGGCGATGTTGATTTTAAGGATGTTGAGCCTAAGGCAGCTTATATTACTAAGGTACCTGGTGGTATTGGCCCTATGACTATTACCTGTCTTATGGAAAATACCTTAGAATGCTATTTAAAGCATATGGAGGAAAAATAAAATGATTGAAAGATATAGTCGTAAGTGCATGAGAGACATTTGGACTGAGGAAGCTAAATTTGATGCTTACCTTAAGGTTGAAATTTCAAATGCAAAGGCTTGGAGTGAGCTTGGTGTTGTACCAAAGGAAGATTTACCTAAGCTAGATAAGGCTACATTTAATGTAGATAGAATTAAAGAAATAGAAGCTGTTACTAAGCATGATGTTGTTGCCTTCACTAGATGTGTAGGTGAATCATTAGGTGATGAAAAGAAATGGATTCACTATGGTTTAACATCTACTGATGTAGTTGATACTGCCAATGGTTATATGCTTAAACAAGCAAATAACATTTTAAGAAAAGATATTTTAGATATTATGGCTGTTATTAAAAAGAGAGCCTTAGAATTTAAGATGACACCATGTATTGGTAGAACTCATGGTATGCATGCAGATATTACATCTTTTGGCTTAAAGTGGGCATTATGGTATTCTGATATGACTAGATGCTTAGAAAGATTTGAATATGCATGTAAGGAAGTTGAGGTTGGTAAATTATCAGGTGCTGTTGGTAATTTTGCTAATATCCCACCTCAAATTGAAGAATATGTTTGTAAGGATTTAGGTATCGATTATGCTAAAATCTCTACTCAGGTTTTACAGCGTGATAGACATGCTCATTATATGGGATGCCTTGCTTTAGTAGCTTCAGAGCTTGAAAAGATGGCTTTAGAGGTTAGAAACCTATCTCGTCAAGAGGTTAAGGAAACTGAGGAATTCTTCAATAAGGGTCAAAAGGGATCAAGTGCTATGCCTCATAAGAGAAACCCTATTTCATCTGAAAATATTTGTGGATGTGCTAGAGTAATGAGAGGATATATGGATACATTCTATCAAAATATTGCCTTATGGCATGAAAGAGATATTTCTCATTCATCTACAGAAAGAATTATTTTACCAGATGCTACAGAATTATTAGATTATATGCTTAATCGTTTCAAGGGTATTTTAGAGAATTTAACTGTATTCCCTGAAAAGATGATTGAGGATATTAATTTAACTCATGGTGTAATTTTTGCTCAAAGAGTTTTATATAAGCTAATTGAAAAGGGCTTTGTTCGTGAGAAGGCCTATGATACAGTTCAGCCTATTGCTATGAAGGCATTAGAAACTAAAACTCATTATAGAGATTTATTAAAGCAGGATCAAGTTGTTTCATCTACACTTACTAATGATGAAATTGATTCATGCTTTACATTAGATTATTATTTAGTAAATGTTGATTATATTTATAATCGTTTAGGAATAAAGTAGGAGGATTATATATGCAGAATGAAAAGATTTTAGTCTTAGATTTCGGTGGACAATACAATCAGCTTATTGCACGTCGTGTAAGAGAATGTAATGTTTATTGTGAAGTACATCCCTATAGTATGAGCCTTGAAAAGATTAAAGAATTTAATCCTAAAGGTATTATCTTCACTGGTGGTCCTAATTCAGTATTCGGAGAGGATGCACCACTTGTTGATAGTGAATTATTTAAATTAGGATATCCTATTTTAGGTATTTGCTACGGATGTCAAACTATTGCTCATTTAAATGGTGGTACTGTATCTCATGCTGATAAAAGAGAATATGGTAAGACTATGGTAAATGTTGATACAAATTCAAAATTATTTAAATATGTATCAGCTGAAACTCAGGTTTGGATGAGCCATACAGATTTCGTATCTAAGCTACCTGAAGGATATAAGATTATTGCTAAAACTCCATCATGCCCTGTATCTGCGATGGAAAATGTTGAAAAGAATATTTATGCTGTTCAATTCCACCCAGAGGTAAATCACTCTTTAGAGGGTATGCAAATGCTAAAGAACTTCGTTTATGATGTTTGTGGCTGTAAAGGCGATTGGAAGATGGATGATTTTGCTAAGACAACAATTGAAGCATTAAGAAAGAAGATTGGTAATGGTAAGGTATTATGTGCCTTATCAGGTGGTGTTGATTCAAGTGTTGCTGCAGTATTATTATCTAAGGCAGTTGGTAAACAATTAACTTGTGTATTTGTTGATCATGGCTTACTTCGTAAAAATGAAGGTGATGAGGTTGAGGCTGTATTTGGTCCTAATGGTCCATATAAGCTAAACTTTATTAGAGTAAATGCTCAAGATAGATTCTATGCTAAATTAAAGGGTGTAACAGAGCCTGAACGTAAGCGTAAGATTATTGGTGAGGAATTTATTAGAGTATTTGAAGAAGAAGCAAAGAAGATTGGTGCTGTAGATTATTTAGTACAAGGAACAATCTATCCAGATGTTATTGAATCTGGCTTAGGCAAGTCTGCAACTATTAAATCTCATCACAATGTAGGTGGTTTACCTTCAGTAGTTAACTTTAAAGAAATTGTTGAACCACTTAGATTATTATTTAAGGATGAGGTAAGAAAGGTTGGTCTAGAATTAGGTATTCCTGATTATTTAGTATATCGTCAACCATTCCCAGGCCCAGGCTTAGGTATTAGAATCATTGGTGAGGTTACAGCTGAAAAGGTTAAGATTGTTCAAGATGCTGACTTCATTTATAGAGAAGAAATTGCAAAGGCTGGTGTTGATAAGTCTTGTAATTTAGGTCAATATTTCGCAGCTTTAACAAATATGCAATCTGTTGGTGTTATGGGTGATGAAAGAACATATGATTATGCAATTGCACTTCGTGCTGTTCAAACATCAGATTTCATGACTGCTGACTGGGCTAGAATCCCATATGATGTATTAGATATCATATCTAGAAGAATTGTTAATGAGGTTAGAGGTGTCAATAGAGTAATGCTAGATTGTACATCTAAACCACCTGCAACAATTGAATTTGAATAAGATGATTAAGGGTGTGCTTAGGCACACCTTTTAAAATTACATAAATTTACTAATTAAGAATTATAGCAAAAAAAACAACACCTACCCTTTACAATGTAGAAAAGTTGGATTATACTGATTATGATGTAGGCGTTATTTTATAAGTATATTTGGAGGGTAAGCAAAATGAAAAAGCTTGTATTAATTATCACATCTATTTTTATACTTGTATTATCTTTATCATCTTGCAGTAATGATTTAATTACAATTCTATCTGGATGCCATTTTTATAACGCAGGCTTAGATAATTCTAGTACTTATGTATTTGATATGGATAAAAAAGAAATAAATGAATTAATAGATTATGCCAAAAATTATAATTATTCTGAAGAAGATAGCGATTATTCTACTTTCTTTACTGAGGATAATGACAAAAAAATTGCAGGACTTAATGCAGTTGTAGGAATTAATAAATTCGATATTTATGTTTTAATTAATCCTATTCCAAATAATGTTTCATCTATTAAAATAGAAGTAGACAATGATATAAAGATTAATGATAATGAATTAAATGCTAATAAAGAATATGATATTAATGTTGAAGGTACAAAGGTATATTTTGTTTTATCTATAGATATAAAAGAAAATACTACAATTAAAATTTTATCTTTAACTGATGATAATGGAAAAGTTTATAAAATAGGAAATACAGCCTTTGGAATAACTAGATTTAACGAAATTGAATTATTAACATCTTTTGATTTAATAACAATGGCTGATGATTTTAATTCATTTAAAATTAATGCATCTTCAAATTGTGAGATAACAAATATTAGATATAGAGGAGAAGATCATAAAGAAATAGATAATAATTATCAGTTATTAGATAATGATGGCTATTATATAAAATATATTTATAAAATAAAAAATGTAGAATTTAAATGTGAAAAAATGTATATAAAAAATAATGGTTCTTTATTTTATAATGGATCAATTATACATGAGTATTAATTATTATTACGGAGAATGGATAACATTCTCCTTTGTTTTTCTTAATTTAAAAATTTTAGCCACTATCATTAATTATTTAAAGTATGGTATAATTGACTAAAGAAAGCGAGGGTGATTATTATGTTAGGCGCTATTATTGGTGATATAGTTGGTTCTATTTATGAATTTCATAATATTAAAACAATGAAATTTCCTTTGTTTTCTAGTGATAGTTTTTATACTGATGATACAGTAATGACTTTAGCTATAGCTGAAATAATTCAAAATGGCTATTATAATGATGAAAATAAAATTATAGATACATTAAAAAAATGGGGTAGAAGCTATCCTGATTTAGGATATGGTGGAAGATTTTATCAATGGTTGTTTAGTGAAAATAGAAAGGCTTATGGAAGCTTTGGTAATGGAAGTGCTATGAGAATATCAGCCTGTGGATGGTATGGAAATAGTGAAGAAGAGGTAAAGGATTTAGCAACTAAGGTTACTATTGTAACTCATAATCATCCTGAGGGATTAAAGGGTGGAATAGTTACTGCAATGTGCATATATTATGCAAGATTGAAGAAGCCTAAGTCTTTTATTAAGAATTATATAGAGAAATTTTATGATATTGATTTTAATTATGAGGAATTAAGAAGAAATAATAAATTTGATGCGACATGTCAGGGCTCTGTCCCAGAAGCCCTCTATTGCTTCTTAATAAGTGATAGCTTTGAAGAAACAATTAAAACAGCTGTATCTATAGGTGGAGATAGTGATACTATCGCAGCAATAGCTGGTTCTATAGCAGAAGCATATTTTGGAATTCCTGATAATATAAAAAAGGAAGCTTTAAAAAGAATTCCAAAGGCTAAGGGTGATTGTAATCCAAAAGAGATTATAAAAAAGTATATGGATACTTTTAAATAATAAATATTAAAAATGAGGAGTTATTAAAATGAAGGATGTATTATATGTTGGTGTAGATGACCATGAGATTGAATTATTTGAAGGACAGTTTCCAGTAGAAAATGGTATGAGCTATAATTCATATTTAATTATGGATGAAAAGACATGCTTAATGGATTCTGTAGATAAGCATTTTAGTGAGGAATGGTTAAATAATGTTTCTAAAGCATTAAATGGAAGAAGTGTTGATTATTTAGTTATTTCTCATATGGAGCCAGATCATTCTGGTAGTGTTGTTGCATTTTGTAATAAATATCCAAATGCTACATTAGTATCAACTGATAAATCATTTAAATTCTTAAATCAATTTTATGGTGAGGTAAAGAATAATAAATTAGTAGTTAAAGAAGGAGATAATTTATCTTTATGTAAGCATAATTTAAAATTTGTTATGGCACCTATGGTTCATTGGCCTGAGGTTATGTTTACATATGATGAATATGAGAAGGTATTATTCTCTGCTGATGCCTTTGGTAAATTCGGTTCTTTAGATTATGATGATCCAGAGGGATGGGCTTGTGAAGCAAGAAGATATTATTTTGGTATTGTAGGAAAATATGGTGCACAGGTTCAAGCAGTATTAAAGAAATTAGCTAATATTGAAGTTAAAGCAATTTGTCCTCTTCATGGACCTATCTTAGATTCAGATTTAGATTATTATTTAAAGACTTATGATACTTGGAGTAAATATGAAGCTGAAAGCAAGGGTGTATTTATTCCTACAGCTAGTGTATATGGTAATACATTAGATGCAGCAAATTGCTTAAAGGAAAAGTTAGAGGCTAAAGGAATTAAAGCAATCGTTTGTGACTTAAATAATGATTCTATGACTGAAGCATTTGAGGATGCATTTAGATATGATAGAATTGTATTTGCATCAGTTACATATAATGGAACTATCTTCCCATCTATGAATACATTTATTGATGGATTAGTAGAAAGAGGATATCAAAATAAAAAGGTTGGCTTCATTGAGAATGGTACTTGGGCACCAATGGCAGCTAAGGTAATGAATGAAAAATTATCTAAATGTAAGAATTTAGAAATCATTGATATAGTAGTTAAATTAGTATCTAGATTAGATGATAATTCAATTAAGCAAATAGAAGAATTAGCTAATAAGCTAGCATAAAGAAAAAGTGGAAGAACTAAAATCTTCCACCTTTTCTTTATTGTTCATCGTCGTTTTTGTTTTCTGTTTTTTTCATTTCCTCAATATATTTAGCTTTTAAATCTTCAATTTCATTTTTAGTTTCTGAATTAGAATCCTCTTCAATTTCGGGCTCAAATTCAACTATAGCATCTACTGCAGATAAAATAGCACATATAAATGCAACTATAGTTTGAATGATTGTTCCCCATCCAATTTCTTTTGGATATTTATTAATAGCACCCTCATTTAAGCTATTAATCATATATTTAGATAATATAAACATTACACCAATGATAACAAATCCTATTGTCATGCAAATTCTTGTTGTTCTATTATTGAATATATCAAATATATATTTTAAATATTCAAAGGCTAGAAGAATAACAAGTAAAGCATATGGTATTAAGTTAAGAAATGAAAAGCCTGTTACTTTAGTACCGAAATATGCATAGCCTGTAACTATTTCTAAGCATGTATATGATTGCTTACCAATATAGATTGCAGGAGCTGACATAAAAACTAATATTAATAATGCTATTAAAAATGTCGCAATGGATAGGAAGCCTTTAAGGCTATTTTTATTTTTAAACATATTATAAAACCTCTCTATATTTAAATTATATAAAAAAAGTTAAGAAAATTAAATATAAATGATAGGTTCTATATATATATTTTCCTTGTAAATGCTATAGATAAATTGTAAAATTATGATAGAGACTCTGCACAGTTTTTAAGGTTTTGACTTAATGTGTGTTTCTTGACTAAATAGAATTAATCATTTATAATATTTATATTATAGGTGTTTTTTGTCGTATTTTATTAATGTAAGGAAGTGTTACCTTGAGAGTACGTGATTTAAGATGGCATATATTAGCATGTATTATTTTGATATTCTCATATGCAGGTATAGCAATTTGTTTTTATCTGTCTATAAGTAGTGGTAAGGTTCAGGATTCAATGAAGATCCTAGGACTTGAAGCTGTAGAGGAAGTTAAAAAGGAAGTAGAGAATAAAGTAACAAGCTATTTTGATATTTATGAATCTGATAAAACGGATACATTTGTTTATGAAACAGGTGCTGAATCAACTGAAGGAAAGAAATTTGAATTATTTGCTTCACAGGATAATGATACAATTTCTTCTAAGCTAAGAGCACAGGGCTTAAGCCTAGATGGAACTAATTCTGGATTTATCATAGCTTCTGCATATAATATTGAAAAGCAAAGTGCAAATTCAAGAAATTATGATTATTATATTTATTTTGCAAAGCCTATTTCAGATGAATCTGACTTTAAGGATACAATTGAAAAATATAATACAACTGGTTACATTTTAACAAGAATCAAATTAAGTACATTCTTAAGCTTTATTACTCATGATATTATGATCTTTAATACAGCTGATAGTAATGTAACATATACTAATATTGATCAGGATGAATTCCCAATTAAGGAAAGAGAAAATTATATTACTGACTATGTTGGTGATACATATAAGAGCCTAATTGATACAAATGGTAATATTAATGGTGCTTATACTATTTCTGGTAAGACATTTGTAATTTCTGCAGTATATAGTAATTTAAAAGGTATTGGTTTCGCTACAGTATTAGATATTGATAATGTATTCTTAGGAATTCAATGGGTATACCAGCAAGCAATTATTTTCTATGTTTCTGGTGTAATCATTTCATTATTAATGCTTGCTGTTATGATTTTAGGATGCTATACAACATCTAAATTGTTAAGAGCTGATAGACATGCTCTTCAAAAGACTGAAGCTATTGTTATTAGAGTTGATTTATCAGGCAATTTAATATTCTCAAATAAAACATTTAAGATGCTATATGGTGTAACAAGAGAAGTTAATATCAAGGATTTCTTAGATGTAGAAACTAATGAGCCTATTATTAATACAATTAAAAAGAATAAAGCATTTATTTGTGAAATTCCACTTGATGAAATTAGAGACCGTGTTGCTTATTTACAATTAACACCACTTGAAATTTCAAGAAGCTATTATTTAATGGGTACTGATATCACATTAGATTATAATGAAAGCCAAAGACTTCAAAAGATGTCTGGTAAGAATGAAGTAACTATGTGTGATAATGGATTTATTTTAGCTAATAAATTCGAAAAGATTATTAAAGAGGATACAAATGGTATGGATGTTGCATTTATTGAATTCAACATTCATAAATATAATGATTTAATTCAAATCTTTGGTAGAACTACTTATAATTTAGTTTTAATTGAATTCTTAAAATTATTAAAGGAGCATTTCCCTGATTTAAATATTTATCATAAGGATATATCTAAATTTATAGTTGTATATCCAAATACAGATATGTCAGAAATTGCTCCTCACGTTGATGAATTCTTAGAAACATTAAAGAAGCCAGTAGCAATTAAGGGTAATAATATTTATATTAATGCTAAGATTGTTGCTTATGATTTAAAGAGAGATGCTATTGATGCATCATATGTAAATATGGATGAGGATCATCAAATATCTTTAAAGACTATAGAAGAAAAGCTTGATTTAGCTTATCGTAACATGGGTGAATTATCAAGTAAGGATTATGTAGTTTATGAATCAGCTATGGATAATATTATTCTAGCTACTGATGAAATGGAAAGAGATATTGAAACTGGTTTAATTGATAAAGAATTCCAAATGTGGCTTCAGCCTCAATTTGATATTATCAATAATAGAGTTGCAGGCTTTGAGGCATTAATTAGATGGATGAATCCTAAATATCGTGATAAATCACCACAGATCTTTATTGAATTAGCTGAAAAGCGTGGACACATGCTAGATATTGGTAGATTCGTTATTACAGAATCATTTAAATTAGCTAAGAAGCTTGAACCATATAATATTCATATTTCTGTAAATGTATCTCCTGTACAATTATTACAGGTAGGTTTCGTTCAGCAATTAATTGACGAATTTAATAAGAACCAATTAAAGACTGGTAGTATCGCAATTGAAATTACAGAAACATTATTGATGGGTTCATTTAAGCTTGTAGCTGAAAAGCTAAGATTATTAAAAGAAGCTGGATTCCATATTCACCTAGATGACTTCTGTACAGGTTATTCTTCAATGCTATATTTAAAGGATTTACCTGTTGATACATTAAAGATTGATAAGGAATTTACAAAATATATTGTTACTAATAAGTTTAATGAAAATATCGTTAAAACAATTTGTACTTTAGCTAAGGATCTAGACCTAGATTTAGTTTGTGAAGGTGTTGAAAGCCAAGAGCAAGCTGATATGGTAAAGAAATTTGGCTGTAGAGTTATTCAGGGTTATTTATATGGTAAGGCAATGCCTTATGATCAGGCTGTTGAAATGCTTGAGCAATATAATATAAGCTCTAAGAGAAGATAGGGGGTATCAGTAAAATGATAAATATACTTGAAATGGAAACTGGACCAGCAATCGTTCTTACATTTGTAGCTATTTTAGTTACATTGGCCTTAAGTGCAGGTTGTTTCTTATTAATTAGAAGAAATATTAGAAAAGAAAAAGAAGCTAGTCAAATTATTGTTGAAAATGCAGTAACTAAGAAGGCTATGGAAGAATCTATTAAAGGCTATATTAAGAAGATTGATAGATTCGGTGCATTTACACTTTTTTACATCGATATCGATGGATTTGGTGATTTAAATGAAGTATTTGGCCATGATGCTTGTGACCAATTATTAAAGGAAGTTGCTAATAGAATTATTAGAGTATTACCTTATAAGGCATCTTTAACTAGATATCAAAATGATGAATTCCTAGTATTCGTTAAGGATGAGGATAATTTACAAAGAATTGAGAAGCTTGCTCAAAGAATTAATGAAATTATTGACCAGCCTTATCAGGTTACAGCTGGTGAATCTATTAATATTACAGCATCTGTAGGTGTAACTACATACCCTCAGGCTGGTGAAAATTTTGAAGATTTATATTCTAATTTATTATTAACTACTTATGTATCTAAGCGTGATGGTGGTAATAAATATACTAACTTCTATGCTTCAATTGTTGAAGAAGAGAAGGATAACATGGCTTACTTCCAAGAAGTTAAGCATGCTATCTTAAATAAGGAATTCGTTCTTTATTATCAGCCTATTGTTAACTTAAATGAAAAGATTTTAGCTGGTGCTGAAGCCCTAATGCGTTGGAATCACCCAACAAAGGGTGTACAAGCTCCGTCTACATTCTTAAAGGTCCTAGAGCAATCTGGAGATATTAAGTGGGTAGGTGAATGGGGTATTGAAACAATGATTCGTATGCACAATACCTTAGCTGAAAAATTCCCAACAGTTACATGTAGATTGTCACTTAACTTATCTACTAAGCAGCTACTTGATGCTAACTTAGCTAATAAGTTCATTGATATCATGCAAAAGAATAATGCTAAACCAGAGCATTACATGCTAGAAATTTCTGATTTCATGGTTATGGAAAAAATCGCAGTTATCAGAACTAATATTTATAAGCTTCGTGACTACGGATTTAAGATTGCAGTCGATGGCTTCGAACTAGACGGTCAATCAGTTCAGGCTATTCAAAAATCTCCTATCGACGTTATTAAGCTAGGTAGAAATTTCCTTAAGGATATTGAAAATAACTTCATGAAGGAGAAATTATTACAAATCCTTGTTAAATATGCTGTTGATAACAACAGAACATTAATCTGCGAGGGTATCGAAACTGCTGAAGTAGGTAAATATGTTAAGGCTCAGCATGTCACATTAGGCCAAGGTTATTTCTTCGCAAAGCCTTTAGCAACTGATGCTTTTATTGAATATATCGATAGACATCAATACCGTGTATTACTTGATGATATTAGTGCTCTTGAAGATAGTGAAGCATTTATCGGAAATGATAATTTCACAGGTGAAGAGGTTAAGGAGGAATCTCCTGAGGAATTCTTAGCTCGTACAATGAAGGAAAGTCAATCTCAAACTGGTAGAGTAAGAAATACTACTGCTAGTGAGGAAGCTACTGAAGAGGTAGTTTATGAAGAGGGTGAAGAAACTTCTGATGATTCTGAATCTACTGACGACGCTGTTGGTTTAGATGACGAAGATTTAGTTTAAAATAAAAGAGCCACAAACGTGGCTCTTATTTTTTTCGAGGTGAGTGTATGATAGATGTAATTTCAGTTCTTAATATGAGAAAAAGCGATGAAGAACAAATATCAAATGGTACTCCATCAAAGGAATTAATGAAAAATGCAGGCTATGAAATATTTAAATCATTTAATTGGTATGGAAAAATATTAATAGTTGCAGGTAGCGGCAATAATGCAGGAGATGGCTATGTGCTAGCTAAATATTTATGTGATTCAAATATTATTCCTACAGTTTTCATTATAAAAAATAAATTTTCTATTGATGGTAAATATTATTATGATGAAATAAAGGATAAGGCTAATATCGTAATAGATGATATCTCTAAAATAGATTTCAATTCATATGATATTATAGTGGATTGTATTTTTGGTACTGGCTTTAAGGGTGATGTTATATCTCCATATAAGGAAATAATAGAGGATATTAATAAATCTAATGCTTATAAAATATCAGTTGATATTAATAGTGGTTTAAATGGAGATACAGGCTTAGCTCATATTGCTGTAAAATCTGATTTAACATTAGCTATAGAAGCCCCTAAAACAGGCTTTTATTTAAATGATGGTAAAGATTATATTAAAAATATAAAAACCTTAAAAATAGGCATAAATCATCTTATAGAGCCATATAACCTGATTGAGGCTACCGATTTAAAGGAATTATTATGGGAAAGGAAAAATAATTCAAATAAGGGTGATTATGGCTATATAGGATTAATAGGAGGTTCAATTCCCTATAGTGGTGCGATTAGGCTTGCTGAAATGGCAAATAGTGCTATGAGGTTAGGTGCTGGTGTATGCATGGTAGCGACTTTAAAGGAATTAGCTAATATTATTATTCCTAATATATTAGAATCAACAATCTATCCTTTAACTAGTGATGGATTATATATTAAATTTAATGAAGATGAAATAAAGAATTTTATTAAAAAATTAAAGGCAATTGCCTTTGGTATGGGCATAGGAAATAATATAGATACTAAATTAATGCTAGAATATATTTTAAAGAATTATGATAAGACATTAATAATTGATGCTGATGGCTTAAATGCTTTAAGTAAAATAGATAAAAATGTAATAAAAAATTCTAAGGCTAAAATAATATTAACTCCACATTTAAAGGAATTTGAAAGATTAAGTGGATATAGCATTGATGAAATAAAAAATGATCCAATTAATTTATCAATGAAATATGCTGCTGAATTAAATTTAATATTATTATTAAAGGGTCCATCTACAATAATTACTGATGGTAAAATTGTAAATATTGTATCAAAGGGAACACCTGGTATGGCAACAGCTGGCTCAGGTGATGTATTATCAGGTATTATAGCAGCAATTACAGCCTATAATCCTAATAATTTATTGCTCGCGACAAGTGGTGCGGCATATATAAATGGAAGAGCTGGTGAGCTTGCAAAAGATGAATCATCTGATATTACAATGATTTCATCAGATACAGCAAATAATATTAAAAAAGTAATAGAAGAAATAATAAATAATTAGTAAATAATTAATATATTAATGATAGAATAATAATGGTGAGCCAATTATGATAATTTCTGTAGCTGATTTAGTTATCGATATTAATTTAATATATGAAAATGAATTTAAAACTTTAGCTGATTATAGGGTTAATTCTATTCCATCCTATTTTATTAAATCTTCATTTGATTCTTTTAATTTAGAATTGAATGAGCCATTTATGAGAACTGAATTTTATGATAAATATAGAATTGATAATAAAACAATTCAGACTCAAAAGAATCAGGATGGAAAAATATATGCTTATATAATCTATGATGGAAATAATGTAATCATTTATAATGATAAAAATAATACATTTGTAGAGGAATATTTATTATCACAATATGCAATTTTTTATTTAGTATGTGAAAATACAGATTCCTTATTATTTCACTCATCAACTATTAAATATAAAAATATAGGCATTGCCTTTAGTGCTAAAAGTGGAACAGGTAAATCAACTCATAGAAGATTATGGCAAAAATATAGTGACGCAATTCCTATTAATGATGATAAGAATATTATCACATTAAAAAACGATAAATTATATATAACACCAAATCCATGGTGCGGTAAGCATTTTGTCGAAAATAATATTAATTCAACATTAGATGTTATTGTATTCTTATTTCAATCTAAAGATAATATTATTAAAAATATATCTAAAGCCCAAGGCTTTAAATTATTATTAGGACAAATAGTTGTTCCAAATGATGATAATATGGATAAATGGAATAGGATAGTAGATAAGATATTAGAGCTTCCTATTATTTATTATGGCTGTAATATGGAATATGAAGCATTTAAAATCTTAAATGAAAGGATTGAGGAAATTGATAAGTAATAATTTTATGCTTAAGCAGGTAGGAAATGAATATATGATTATACCTGTATCTAATACAAATGTTAATTTCTCTAAAATATTTAATACGAATGAGGTTGGTGCCTTTATTTATAAGAATCTAAAGAATCATTCAAAAGATGAGGTATTAGAGCTTTTAAAGAATGAATATGACGCACCCTTAGATGTATTAAAGAAGGATTTAGATGAATTTATAAATGAATTAAGAATTAGAGGCATTTATAGTGATTAGGGTAGAAAAGTTTTATCCATTAATGGTTGAAGCATTTAACGAAAATAAAACATTTTCCTTTCCTGTTAAGGGCTCATCTATGAGACCTTTATTTAAAAATGATTATGTTGTTACTTTAAAAAAAATAGATGATTATAAAATAGGAGATATTCTATTTTTTAGAAGAGATGATGGTGCCTTTGTCTTACATAGATTAAGAAGGATAGATAATGATATTTTATATATTGTTGGAGACCATCAAACAGGCTTAGAAAGAGTAAGAAAAGATCAATTAATAGGTAAGGTTATAGATTATAAAAAATATAATAATAAAATATATTACTTAAAAGGAGTAAAATATAAATTTTATAAATTCATTGTTAAATTTAAAATTGTAAGATTTATATTTAGTCATATTTATAAATGATAAGTAAAAAATATCCTTTAATACTATCAGCTATTGGATTATTATTTACAGCTATAGTATTAGCAATTCCTTTTTTAACTAAATATTTAATTGATGAAGCAATCCTATTATCAAATAGTGATATTAAAAATTATAATATGCTTATTTCATATATATCATTAATTGCTGGATTAACTATATTAGCTGTCATAGTTAAAATTATAGATAATTTTTTATATTCTAGCTTTCAAATTAATTTAGAATATAGATTAAGAAATGATTTATATAAAGCAATGTCTAATAAAAGTTTAAATAGCCTATATCAATTTAATGCTGGAGATATTGAGGTATTATATGAGCAAGATATTAAAAATATCATAAGAAAAATGATTGTTGTTATCCCTCAATTTGTAAAGCAAATATCTAGATGCTTAATATCATTAGTTTTATTATTTTTATTAGATGAATCTAAATATAAGATTATGATGATTATATTGCTTGGAATAGGTGTTTTAGCATTAATTGGGGCTAGATTCTATTCAAAGATTATTAAGCCTCATCATAAGAAGGTATTAGAGCTAGATTCTATTCAATCTAATTTCTTTATTGAATCATTTAATCATCATAAGCAAATTATTTCATATAATGCATCTCTTAGATCAAATGATTATTATGTAGCATTAAATGAAAATTCAAGGCATGAAAAGAAAATTAGAAATAGAATATTTTATACAGCTAATTCAGCTATATATGCATTTATAACAATCATTTATTCAGTATGTATTATAGTTGGTGCTTATTTTATAGCATTAAATATTTATACCTATGGTGCTTTAATTGCGATTGTACAGCTAATTAATAATATTGAAGCTCCATTTATTAATTTATCAGGATTAATCAATAATTTAAATTTAGGTAAGATATCAGAGGATAGAATAAAAAAGCTATATGAGCTTGATGATATTAATAATAATCAGGAAATAGATGATTTTGATTATATTGATATTAAGGATTTATCATTTAAATATGATGATAAAATAATTATTAATAATTTAAATTTAAGAATTAATAAGGGCGATATATTAAAAATAGAAGGAGAATCAGGAATAGGTAAAACTACATTATTAATGCTTCTAATGGGATATTTAAAGCCTAATAGTGGTTCATTAAAATTTGTTTTAAATAATAAGGAATATGATACATATAAATCTAGAGGATTGTTTTCATATTTACAGCAGGAAAATATTTTATTTTCAGCATCTATTTTAGAAAATATTTATATTTTAACTGGAGTTAATGATAAAGAAAAAATCATCAATGCCTTAAAGCTTGCAAATATTTATGATGAATTAATTATGATTGATAAGGATTTAAATATTAAAATATCCAATAATAGTGGTCTATCCTATGGCCAAATTCAGCGTGTATTAATCGCGATATTAATTTTATATGATAAGCCTATTATGCTGCTAGATGAATTTAGTAGTAGCTTAGATAAGGAAAACGAAAATAAGATATTAGATAATTTATTAGCTTTAAATAAAACAATTATTTATATCACACATAGAAATAGTCAAATAGAACAAGAAAAGAGAATTAAGATTAGTAAATAATATGAGAGAGCCAAATTGTAGAAGTATAGTAGAAACAAAAAATCTATGGGAAATAGCTATAGATTTTATGAAAAGAATTGATGAAAAATTAATGGAATTTAATCTTAAATATGCTTATATAACATATATATTAGCTAAAGCCGCTAAGGAAAATTATTCAACTAGAAAGCAGCTTGTTTTTATGGCGTGCTTCAATGATGTTGGTAAATTATATTCTAGAGAGGGTGAATCTAATACCACATTAGAAACATATTTATTTTTAAAATATTTTTCTCCATTAAAAAATGAAGCTGATGTTTTATTATCAGAGGTAAGAGGATTTAAAAGCCCTAAGCATATAATGAATTATAATAAATTGAAGATTTCTAAGAAATTCACAGAATATTTAATTAAAACTAATGATAAAAATGAAGCATTAAGAATGATTAAGGCTGAGGATAAGAATTATAGCTTTTTAGATATAGCCCTATTAGATAGAATAGTTAAAAAGATTGATTTGTTTTATGAAATCAATTCTATGCATTATAAAACAATGGTATATAAATTCATTTCAAAAATGATGTTTTCTAGAAAAGAAAAAACTTATTTCTTTACTATGCTATCATCATTATTTGAAATGTATAGCCCACAAACTCTATATCATTCTAAGGTGACTGCGATATTAGCATATAAGCTTGCTAAATGCATGAAGCTAAATAATAATCATGCTAAAAAGATATATGTTGCAGGACTTGCCCATGATATAGGAAAGGTATGTATTCCACTTAAGATATTAGAAAAACCAGATAAGCTAACAGATAGAGAATATACAACTATGAAGAAGCATGTTGAATATTCTAAAGAAATATTAACTGGAAAGATGGATTATGATATTGTTGAAATTGCTTATCGCCATCATGAAAGACTAGATGGGTCTGGATATCCTAATAAGATTAAAGGCAATTGCTTAACATTAGATCAAAAGATTTTGCAGGTAGCTGATGTTATAAGTGCACTTATAGCTAAAAGAAGCTATAAGGAGGCATGGAGCCTAGAAAAGACTATTGCTATATTAGAGGATAATGTTAAAAATGATAAATTATCTATAGATGTAGTAGAATGCTTTAAGCAAAATAGAGATAAGATATTAAAGGCATCAATTCAATTAGTTAATCAGGCTGAAAGAATGTATAACAAAATCAGAGATGAAAGAAATGATTTAATAAGAAAGTTTCAATAAAAAAGCATGAGTGAATTCAATCCACTCATGCTTTTTTATTCGTTTATCGTCATTTCAATTATTTTATGGCAGAAGCTCTTATAATCAATACCTGCCTCATTTGCCATAAATGCCAAATATGAATGAGGATTTAATTCAGGTAATGCCTCACTTCCGATACAATAAATTGTATTATCTGGCTTTACGATAAAACTTGTTATAGAATAATGATTCAATCCTAATGCTTCTGATGCTTTAAGAGCTAAATTCTGTAAATTATTTTTTAAAGCATCATCTATATTTGCAGGACATCTTTTAGCTTTTATACCATCTAGGCTCATTCCTATTTTTTTATCCTTTGTCATAAGTGGTAATATTTCAAGAACTGGTAGTGGATTATTATCTAAAATACCAACACTAAATTCTCTACCAATTAAATATTCCTCAATGATAACCTCATTATCCCATTTAAAGGCATTATTGATAGCTTTTATTAATGATTGCTTATCAATTGCGGCTGAAATACCAATTGATATACCTCCATTATTTGGCTTAATTATTACTGGATAATCAAAGCCATAGCTTCTTGGCTCCTTTAATTCCTCATTCTTTTTTATTGTATATGATTTAGCTACATTTATATTATTATTTAATAATACATTTTTGCATACCTTCTTATTGCTAGATAAAGAAGAAGAGAATGAATCAGGTCCTGTATAATCAATTCCAATTAATTCAAGCATTGCTTGAACCTTACCATTTTCTCCATTTGTACCATGTAATGCTATAAATACTAAATCTGCTTGCTTACAAATTTGAATAACATTAGGTCCAAAATAATTTTCTGATTGATCTACACGTCTTTTCTTTACAGCCCATAAATCTGGAGTTTCATCCAAAATAGAATCAATTACTAAAGAATATGTATCTGGGTCATTAAAGGCATTTTCAATATTTAATTCCTTATCACCATATCCCATATATGAATCTAGTAGAATTACATTATGCCCATCATTTTTTAATTCATTAGCTACCATATATCCGGTATTTAATGATACATTTCTTTCAACAGATAATCCACCTGCTAAAACTACTATATTTAGATTTTCTAAAAGTTTTTTATCATCATCTGGTTCAATCTTTTCAATAGTTAAATCAGAACCATCAAAATTAATTTCTAATGTTTTTAATGTAGCTCTTACCATTGAAATAACCTGTAATACTCTTTGGATTTGTTCCTTAGTTAAATCAATGTCATATTTCTTTTTAGCAATAGATTGGATTTTATTAACAACTATTTTATTAACATGAACAATTAAGAAATTAGAAATACCTAAAATAGCACCAAGCTTTTTAGAATTAACTAAATCTGATAGCATATCAATTACCTTAACAACACCATCGGCCTTAAAATATGTCATTATACCCTTTAATGCTAAAAAGAACTTTTCATTTTCTTTAGCATATTTAATTACATATGCTAATAAATATGATGCATTATCTGAATATTGGCTATCACCAACCATATCACATAGGATAGTTATAAATTCAGAAGGAGAAACCTCCTTAGCACCAATGCTAAATGCTTTTTCAACTAATGTACCTACAAGCTTATTATTTTTACTTCTATCCTCATCGTTATATGCTGATCTAATCATACTATTGATGAACTCTGATAAAACCTGCATTTCAGGAGCCTGTCCATTAGGATTTATTCTCATCTCATAAATACCTGGCTCAGTAAAATCGAAGAAGGTATTAGGACAGTGGCTTTCTGCGAAGCCACCAGCTCCATAATTATATCCATGGTAATAATATTTTTTACCAATATCATTCATTAAGATATTTACGAAATCATAATCTATATTATGATTTTCAATATATTTTTCTCTTTCCTTTATTTCATTTTTATAATGCTCAATAAATTTATCAGAGAATCCCTGTCCATCAAATGCTACACATCTATCAACAGTATCATTTAATATAGTAATATATTTAGCTTTATTTCCGCCCTTAGAATGACCTATTACAGTTATATAATAATCCTCTAAATGTAATTTATTATAAACAAGCTTATACCATTCAAGACAGTTTATTTGTTGTAGCGTATCAACTAAATTGGCTCCTAAAAAGTCATCAGTCCATTCATTAGTAGCAGTACCTCGGAAGGCAACAATAGCCTCTTTAGTTCTTTCATTTAAAAAAACAACAGATAAGCCATATCCACCACCATAAGCCATATCTAAATGAGATTCTAGTATTTTAGCCTCTAGCATGTATGGATTTCTCTTTATGGCCTCTATCATATTGATCCAATCTATACCAATCATGAAGCTTCCATAATCCTTATCTTTTGTAACTAATTCTAAATCTATGCTATCCATATAATCCTTAACAGTTTTATTATCGAATCCTAAAACTGTTGTAAATGGTGGATTATCATCTAGGTATGTTAAATTTTCAAATAGTAGAAGTTCATCAATTGAATATGACATAATAAATCTCCTTCTTATTTTGTAATTAAAACTATAATTAATTTTAACACAGATTAGGTTTAAAAGAATAATAATTTATATTTTTGTAATAATTGTATAAAGCTACCATTAAATATAATTAAAAAATATAAATGTAACTCAAATGATATTGTAATAAAGTATTTGATGAGTAGTGGTCTAACAATACCTTATAGAGTATATGTAAATATGTAGAAATACATAATTATATATAAATTCGTTAAAATATGAGTTTACACAGAGTGAATTTTATATTCACTTTTTTCCGAAAAGGAGTCTGATATTTACTTACAATTTGTTTACGTAATAGAACAAATATGATAGTATAATTAGAGTTACGAGGAGGGAACAATGAGAAAAATTATAATCAGATTTTTAAATATATTAGTGCTATCTTTTTTGATTACAAGCGCTATAATGATTACTGTTCATTTAGTAAATAAAGATGTTGCAATTGAATTTTCTAAACAAGATAACGAAAAATATGTTAACATAAAAAATGATAGCTTGTAATGGATTTGATTTTTCTTAAATGTTAATATGTATCTTAATTTTTTAATTTTTTATCTTATTTCTTTGGTATCATGTATTGTTGCATATGTGTTATCTTATTATAGAGAAAAACTTAATTCTTTGTTTATAAATGGTATTAAAACATTTAAAAATATTTTTATACATCATTTGTTAGCTTTTTTTAATATCATTTTTGTGATTATACCTATCTTTGTTGGTGCTTATTTTTTCATTATCATTGTTACATTAATTGTATCTTCATTTACTGGAGAGACAGTTAAATATAATCCTCTAGTAAACATTCATTTTTCGATTGTACTTTCAATTATTATTCTATTATTGATTGTTATTTTGGTGATTATATTTAAAGTAAAGTCGAAAAAATCAAGGTTGATTGGAAAAATATGTAATTTTCATTCTGCGTATAGCGACGAAAAGATGGGGATAAATGGGAATTTGAGATATATGATAGTTTTTGTTATTGTCCCAATAGTTACAGGGTTATTTTTAATAAATTTATTGTTTGGTGTTTCATATGTATAAGTGGTGACTATGTATTAAAGCACTAAAATATAAGTAGTAAGTGTTTTAAAATAAAATTTCAGTCGTAATTAGTATTTGAAAATTATGACCGATATTTTATTTTTAAATTGAATATGATTTTAGGGAAATGGGAAATTGAATATAAGCCGAGTGATTGAAAAAAGACTGAAATCTTGTTATAATTAAGAAAGAATTTTGTTGAGGAGATGATTTAATGAAATATCATGTAATTCCTAAATTAGATGAGCTAGACAAATATTTAGAATTATCTAAAGAATATAATTTAGGCTTTGAATATAATGAATTTTTTATACCATCTACCTTAGATAATGAAGAAAAGCTAACTAATATAATAAAAGAATATAAAAAATTAGGAAGAACAAATGATACATTACATGGTGTATTTTTTGATATAACATTAGATTCACAGGATGAAAAGATTAGAAAAATATCTTTTGATAGAGTAAAAAAATCATTAGAGATTGCAACAGAATTAAAATGTAAGGGTGTAGTCTTCCATACTAATTACATAACATGGATGAAGGATCAGGCCTATCAAAATAGATGGGTTGAATTAAATGCTAAAGCATATTTAGAATTAATAGAAGAATTTAAAAATTTAGAAATATATATTGAAAATATGTTTGATTTAGACCCATATCTATTAAGAAGGCTAATGGAAAGAATTAATCATAAAAGAATTGGTGTATGCTTAGATATAGCACATGCTTTTATATCTAATATTGATATAGAGGAATGGTTTAAGGAGCTAGGACCATACATTAAGCATTTACATATTAATGATAATGATAAAATAATTGATTCACATTTAGAATTAGGTAAAGGCTTAATTGATTATAAAAAAGCATATGAATATATAAAGAAATTAGATAGCAATACTACAATACTTATTGAAATAAGTGATTATCAAAAAACATTAAATTCAATTAAGTATTTAAAGGATGGTGGATTTGATGATTTTAAATAAGGATTTAGAAAAGATTTTAAATATTATCACTAATATGTCAAAGGAAGATGACTATTATAAATTATTAGAAGAAATACTAGAAACTGGTATGACTATTTCTAATTGTGATGGTGGTACTTTATATCTATTAAAGGATAAAAAGCTTGAATTCTTTTTTATGATCACAAAATCTCAAAATGTTAAAGAGGGTGGAGTTGGTAAAAAGATTAATTTACCACCAGTAGATATAGATTCACCAGCTGTTGCCGCAATGTGTGCAAAATCAAAAAAGATTATCAATGTAGAGGATGTTTATTCTGATAAAAATTATAACTGGTCAGGACCAATGAAATATGATGAGCTAACTGGCTATCATACAGAATCAGTATTAGTATTACCTTTATTTGATAGAGAAAAGAATGTGCTTGGCGTTATGCAATTAATTAACGCTGTTCAATTTAAAAAGGTAGTTCCTTTTTCATATGATGTTCAAAAGATAATTTATTCATTATCTTCATTATCTGGTGTTTTATTAGATAATATGAAATTATATGAGGATGCAAAGGAATTATTAGATTCATTTGTAAAAGCAATGGTTAAGGCTATTGAATCTAGAACTCCTTATAATGCATTCCATACAATGAATGTTGCTAAAATATGTAATGAATTTGTAGATTATATTAATGATAATAGCTATGATTTAATTACTAAGGATGAAAAGAATGAGCTTGTTATGGCTGCTATGCTACATGATGTAGGTAAGATTATTGTTCCATCAAATATTTTAAATAAGGCTACAAGATTTGATGGAATATTAGATAGTATGCTTATGCGTTATGATTTAATTAAGGCTAATATTGAAATTAAATACTTAAAGAATGAATATTCTAAGGAAGAATATGAAAATGAAAAGAATTTAATTATTAAAGCTAAGGAATTTATTGTTAAATTAGATAAATCATCATTCCTAAGTGATGAAGATTTAGCATTTGTTGATGTAATGAAGAATAAATCATATGATACTGAATTTGGTACATTAAAATTGTTTAATGATAATGAATTAGATAGTGCCTTAATTAGAAAGGGTACTTTAACTTTAAATGAAAGATCTGAAATTGAGAAGCATGTAGTTTATACAGCTGATATTTTAAATGAATTAAAATTTGGTAGAAAGTATTCTCATGTTAAGGAAATTGCATCACTACACCATGAATATTTAAATGGTAGTGGATATCCAAATCATTATACTAGTGATAAATTATCTAAGTTTGTAAGAATGATTACTATAGCTGATATTTATGAATCATTAGTTTCAACAGATAGACCTTATAAAAAGCCTATTCCTAATGATAAAGCCTTATGTATTTTAAATGATATGGTTAATGAAGGAAAGCTTGATAAGGATTTAGTAAAGATATTTACAGAATTAAAATCAAAATAGGATGGTTTTTATGGAAGATTTAAAAAAAGAAGAAATTAATGAGGAAAGCATCCTAAATGATGATGTTTCATTAGTTAAGGATGAAGAGGAAAATGTAAATCCTGTTGATGAAATAATAGAAGATGATAATAAAGCTTTAGTAGAAACAGTTGATGCTATAGATGATATAGTAGCTGTTGATAAAAAAGCCAAAAAAGAAAAGAAATTAAGAAAAAAATATTCTGTTGATGGTGACATAAAATATAGGGGCCCATTTTCATATAGATATTTAAGAATATTTGCGTGGATAGCTATTGCCTGTGGACAGGCACTGGTTATTAATGAATTCTCTGGAAATATTTTAGAAGGGAAAGTATTATCAAACTGGGTTGACACATTATTTACTTTTATAAGTACTTTATCTGTACCTTTGTTTATAATAGCTACATTCTCAACTATATTAAATAAAAGTAAATCTATAAAGCAGGTTATTATCTTTTATGCGTTTGCCTATATAGGCTTTGCATTGAGCTTGATTATTCTTTATTATAGGTATATTGATGATTTATTATCGAAGCTCGGAGTAAGTGAAGAGCTTATTAGTGCTGTTGGTGATACAATAGAAACCAAGGTTGGTATTAATGTCTTTTCTGATTTGTTAGTATTATCAGTATTTTATTTCTTTATAATGTATGATCCAAAGAATCATTTTAAAGATAAGAAAATAATAATTTTTAGATTATTATCGATTGTGCCTTTATTAGTAGCTTTAACATCCTACATTATAAAAATACTTAATAGATATGATGTCATAGATATTCCATTTGCTTTAGCTCCATTCTTAACTACTAAGCCACCATTTATTTATGTGTTGTTTATTAGCTTAGTATTATGGCTAAAGCATAGAGAGAGGAAATTTATTAAATTAGGTGGAACAAAGGAACAATTTGAAATGTTTGAAAATTCTAATCGTAATTCATTAGCATTTTCTATTTTTATATGTATCCTATGCTTTGCAATTGCAACGATTGATACTGCATTCTTTTTAATTCCTTTTTTTACTGAAAATATATCTTTAATATTATTTGTATTAGCTACTGAATTTGGTCAATGCGTAGGTCTATTCTTTGCAATACCAATTTTAATGCTATTTTCTTATTCAAGAAAGCATAAGCAATCAAGTGCCGATATCATTATTGTTTTATCAGGAGTTGGTATGATTGCATTTACATATATTGAATTAATATATGAAATAGTAGTTAGGATTGCTGCGCAATCCGTTTAAATCCCGGTTTTTTCGGGATTTATTTAATATATGATTAAAATATGTTAAAATTTTATTATAGAAGCGAGGTGATTAATAATGCTAGATGTAGAAGTATCCTTAATTGAAAAGATTATTTCATCATGGGGAATAGATTCTAAAACAGCAGCTATAATTATATCGATAGCTTTATTATTAATGCTTGGCTTTTTAATGACAAGAATTACTAAAAGATTAAAGCTTCCTAATGTTACAGCTTATATTTTAGTTGGTGTATTATTAGTCCCTATTTGGAAAATAATCCCTGCAGGTATAACAGGTATTATTCCTGATAAGGTATTAAATGGAATGGATTTTTTATCTGATATAGCCTTAGCATTTATCGCCTTTAGTGCAGGAGAATATTTTAAAATTAGTGAATTAAGAAAATCTGGATTAAGAATTTTAATAATCACATTATGTGAAGCCCTATTAGCTTTTATATTAGTATTTGTTGTTTGTGCATTTGCCCTTGGCATTGATATTTCTTTTTCATTAGTATTAGCAACCTTAGCTAGTGCGACAGCACCTGCATCTACAATAATGACAATTAGACAAACTAAGGCTAAGGGAGAATATGTAAATACATTACTAGAGGTAATTGCATTTGATAATGTAATTTCATTAGTATTATATAGTGTTGCTATATCTGTATGTCTTGCTTTACTTGGAAATGGTGTTTCATTTTCATCTATAGGTTTACCTATTATTAAAAACATTGTGTGTTTATTTATAGGAATAGGCTTTGGCTTTTTATTAAAAATATTTTTACCTAAATCTAGAACAAAGGATAATAGATTAATTATAGCTATTGCTTTCTTATTTGGCTTTTGTGGAATATGTGCTCTACTTGAGCAATCTCCACTTTTAGGATGCATGGCAATGAGTATTGTTTATATTAATATTACAAAGGATGAAAAATTATTTAAGCAATTAAATTATTTTTCACCACCAATAATGCTTTTATTCTTTGTAATGAGTGGAATGAAATTTAATTTAAAGGCATTTACTAATATGACATTAATTGGATATGTTCCTTTATTTGTAGCTGCATTAGTATATTTCTTTGTTAGAATCTTTGGTAAATATGGTGGAGCATATTTAGGAGCTAAGGTAACAAAATCCGATAAGAATATTAAAAAATATTTAGGATTAGGATTAATACCTCAGGCTGGAGTTGCTATAGGATTAGCATATATGGGAGCTCGTATATTTACTGAGCAGGGTCATCCAGAGCTTGGTGATTCACTTCAAACTATTATATTAGCATCAAGTGTATTATATGAGCTTGTAGGACCAGGTCTTGCTAAATTAGGATTATATTTATCTAAGTCATATAAGAAGGAAGAGGAAATAAAAGAGGAATTAGTATTAGCTCCGATTTCTGAAAACACTAATTTAGATTCATTAAATGAGGAAGTTGAAATATCTCCTGAGGAGGAAGCGTATAATGAGGCCGCAGAGGAATATTATGATGACAAGGATATAACAAAGCATAAGAGTGAAAATAATGCGGGGTAAATCCTTGCATTATTGCATACGTTTTAATCATTTATGCTCTTTCTTATTAAATTTAAAAGTGATAAAATAAAAGCACTTATATTTTAAGGAGGATATCAATTTTAATTGATAGGTAATAATCATGGATTTAGTTTCATCAATTTTAGCTATTGCAATAGCCGTAGTGTTATATATTTATACAATTGAAGTATTTACTATATTATTTAGAATAACTGGTTTAACAAAGGAAAAAGCAAGATTTCAAGTTATTTCATTAATTACTTGCTCTGGTTATACAACAAGTGAGGCTGAAATAGTTACTACAAATAAAAAAAGAAGAAGACTTGCTGTATTATGCATGATAACTGGTATTGTATTTAATGTAATCATTATTTCGTTCATTATTAATTTTATTGGTAGTGTATCAAATACTGAATTTGTTAAGGATGTATTTGTTAATATCGTTATTATTTTAAGTATCGCTATTGGTATTATCATTATTTTAAAGATTCCATTTATTTCTAAATTATTAGAAAGATTTATTGAATTTACAGCAAGAAAGCTTTTCTATCATAAGCAAAAGGATAATACTATTACAATGCTAGATTCCTATGATAAGGATGCTATTGTAGAGATTTATCTAAATAACACTCCTGAATCATTAAAGAATAAAACATTAGCTGAATCAGATTTTAAGAAAAGATATAACTTAAATTTATTAATTCTAAAAAGACATAATAGAGCTATTGATATTACAAAGGATACTGTAATTCAGGATAAGGATGAAATAGTAGTATTTGGTAATAAGCAAACTATTAAGGATTTATTCACATATAAGATAGATGAGGATTATAATGAGGAAGAAATTGTAGCAACAAGAGAAAACATTATAGATCTAATCGATAATTATGGTAGTGATGCTATGGCAGAGGTAACAATTAATACCTTACCTGAAATTTTAAAGAATAAGAGATTATTTGAATCTGAAATTAAAACAAAATACAATTTAAATATTTTAACATTAAGAAGAGATGAAATGCCTGTTACTGTAACTAAGGATAGTATTGTTAAAGAAAAAGATACTATAGTAGTTTATGGTAATTATGAGAATATTAAAAAGGTGTTTTTAATAGATTAATACAAGAATGACTATTAGTGTACTTATACTAATAGTTTTTTTCTTTTATTTTTGTTTATATACTTTTCTAAAGAAACTGTTTAATGATATAATAAATGTGATTTTCGAATAGAAAACGTTTTTAGGTTTTAAATTATAATTTAAAAGGTTTATGGTATGAGAATTAAAATATTTAGATTCAAAATAAAAAATTTAATATTTGCATTAGTTTTTGCTTTATTTGTTTTAACCTTATCAGCAGTATCTAGTGTATGGAATCCATTTAATGGATTAGATAATAATTTAAGTGATTCAATGTTTCAAAGTAAATCTAAGGCAGCAAAGGAAATATATATAGTTGGAATAGATGAGGATACTATTGATAAATATCATGCATATAATCCAATTGAATATAGAGGATATTTTGCTAGCGTATTAAATATGTGGGCAGATAATGGATGTATTCCATCTGCGATTGGATTTGATGTCATATTTAATAATGCCTATGGATGTGAGGATGTAGATAAAGAATTAGCATTAGCCATGAAGAAGCATAATGTCATCTTAGGTGTCAATGGAATGACAAGAGATAAAGCACCATATGGTTTATCTAATGAAATATATAATAGTGCAAAATCTATTGGTTATGTAGATGCAATAACTGATAGTGATGAAGCTATAAGAAGAACATATTTAAAAGGTGAAGAATATGATAGCTTAGCTTATGCTATTTATTCTATGCATAGTAAAAAGACAAATAAAGAAAAGAAGGATTACGAAAATAAAAAAGCTTATTATTTTAGATATTATGCCGCTCCTGAATTAAATTATAGTGGAGATGGAAATGTTAAAAATGTAATGAGTGGATTTAATTATATTTCCTTAAAAGATTTAATTAGTGGCGAGATTACTAATATTAGAAATAGTGAAAATGCAATCGTATTATTTGGTTCTTATGCCGCAGCTATAGATACAGGCTTATCTAATGATATTTATAATTCTCCTATTGGTGAGATGTTTGGTATTGAGGTACAGTGTAATGTAATTCAATCATTATTAAATGATGAATTATATTTACCTATTAATACATTTGGATTAATTGCTATTAATACAATATTAATTTTTGTAATTGTATTTTTAATGGCATCATTAGCATTCTATGTTGGAATAGTAACATTTGGTGTTGGTATAGGATTAGAATTTTTAATGATGGTAATTTTACATTCAGCTAAATTATATTATTTTATATCATTACCAATATTTATTTTAATATTAGCATTCATAATAATTATCATTAACCATTATTATAACGAATATAAGCATAAGAGAGAGGTAATTGGAACATTTAAAAGATATATCTCTCCTGATGTTGCTGAAGCATTAGTTGAAAAGCAAGAGGATGCTTTAAGCTTAGGTGGAAGAAAAAGAAATGTTGCTTGCCTTTTTGTAGATATAAGAGGATTTACAAAAATGAGTGAGGAGCTAGATCCTGAACAGGTAGTTGATGTTTTAAATGGATATTTAGAGATGGCAACAAATCAGGTATTTAGATTTGGTGGAATGGTTGATAAATTCATTGGAGATTGTGTAATGGCAATATTCAATGCCCCAGTAGATTTAGATGATTATGTATTTAAAGCAGTATGCGCAGCCTTTGGTATTGTAAAAGAAGGTAAAGCTATTTGTGATTATGTATTAGAAAAATATAATAAAAAGCTAGAATTTGGCGTTGGTGTTCATTTTGGTGATGCCGTTATAGGAAATATCGGTTCTAAGACAAGAATGGATTTTACGGCTATTGGAGATACAGTAAATACAGCATCTAGAATAGAAGCATCAGCTGCTGGTGATCAGGTATTAATATCTAAGGATGTTTATGAGGTATTAAAGGATAGAATTAAGGTTATAGATGCAGGAGATAGAATGTTTAAAAATAAAAAGGAGCCTATCAAATGCTATGAGGTAGTTGAAATAGAAGGCTACGATACATTTAGTAAGGAGTAAATAAAAATGGGGAAGAAAAAGTTAATTATATTAATTTCATCAATAGCTAGTTTTGTAGTTTTAGCTGTTGCGTTAACTTTAATATTAGTTTTTACATTAGGTGGTAATAAAACAACAGAAACTCCAACTGAAAAATATATTGATTCAGCTAGAAGCATTAAGATAGTTCAAATGGAAGGAACTGGTACTGTTACAGATGATACTGAAACAGTTAATTGCTTCAAGGGTATGAACCTTTATGATGGTGATGTTTTAAATGTAGGTACTGAATCAATAATCGTTGTTAAATTTGATGATGATAAATATGTTTATTTTGGTGAGGAAACTAAGGTAAATATTAAATCAGAGGGAACTGATAAATTTAAAACAAATATCTTTGTTGAAAATGGTATAGTATTAGCTGAAATTCAAAATAAGCTTGGTGTTGATGAGGAATTCTTCCTATCAACAAATAACTCAGTTATGGCTGTAAGAGGTACAATTTTCGGTGTTGAGGTTAAGGATAAAGGAAATGAATTTATTGAAACATATTCAGTATATAAGGGCGTTACTGAATTATTTGTATTCGATAAATTAGTTGATTCTATAATTAAAGGTAAATTATCTGATATTTCTAATAAGAAGATAGAGATTAAGGTACCTAAGGATCATGTTATTGAAAAGAAAGCATTTGATGATGTATTAGATGATTGGCTATCTGATATTAATAATAAGTTTAATGATCCAACTGACGCAAATGATAAATTAGATGAGGTTGAAATTACTGTTGATGTTCCAACAAAGGAAGATTATGAAAAGGTAATTGGTATTTTAGAGGATTTAAAGCCTGAGGATAAGACTCCTAGCAAGGAAGATGAAAAGATTGAATATTCTTCAATAGTATATACATCAAATGGTTATTTTGGTAATTATGATGGAGAAGGACATTCTATTTCTGTAACTCCTGATAATAAGGATGCTAAGGTATTCTATAAGGGTGAGGGTGAAGTAGAATATAAGGATACAAATGATTATGAATACACTGATGTAGGTACTTATCGAGTATATTATAAAATTGAATGTGAAGGTTTTGAAACTAAAGAAGATTTTGAAGTGATTCAAATATCAAAAGGTAATTTATCATCTAGCGAGAAGACAATTTTTGAAACAGACAATTTATTAATAACTGGAGTTACTTTGGATGTTGCACTTGATGGATTATCATTAAGTGATTATTTCGAAATAACTGGGGCAGAAAAAGATATTCAAGAATTACAAAAAGCAACATTTGCTAAATCTAGTGATAAATTAAAAGCTGGAACTAATACGTATAAAGTTAAAGTAGAATTACCTGATTCAATTAAAGATAATTATAATGATTTATATGTTGATTTAGAAATAACAATAAATAATCTAGAAATATATGATTCTAACGCAATATCTAATGGCTATTTGTATTATAACTATGTAAATAATCAAGCTTATTTTGATAAATTTAATGGTATCTTAGAAGATTATCTATTTGGTAATCTTACACTTAAAGCTGGTAACATTTCAATTTCATCGAATGATTATAACGATATAACTTTCATATATGATAAGTTAGTTGATGGCTATTATGAAATAAACGATGGAATTAATACAGTTGGTGTAAAAATTGAATTTGATGATTTTATAGTAGAAACAGAAGCTTCATTCAATGTTTCCGATGATAGAGCTGATTTCTTATTTGATTTAAAACCTAATCAAGAATATGTAGACTCACTTGGCGGTGATAAGTATCACTTTAAAAATGTTGAAAACTTACCAGTTGATGGCGATTATTATGTATTAAGTGGTAATGATTTATTAACTGCATTTAATATTGAATCAGAATCACTAATATTGATTAATTTTGATAAGAATGCTATAAGTGAAGCTGAAGATATAAACAATTATACAGCTAATGCTACACTTAAATTTAAAAAAGATGATATGTCTACAATAGAATTACTTGCATATCCTAGTAGAACTCAAAAATCATCTTCAATTACATTAGATGTATATTTCTCTACAAATGCTCCAACTGATTTTCCTACATATAGTGTAAGTGACAATTTAACATTTAAGTATGATTCTAATGGAACAGTAATCAATAACATAGTTGAATCAACAGCTTCTGTTAAATATTCACTAGATGACATTACATATAGTGATTCAGTTACTGTTAATGAAGTAGGAACATATGTTATCTATTTTAAAGTTGGTGAAGAAAATCAAAGATTTGATAGCGTAGAAATTAAAGTAGAGAAAGCTAAAATAACATCTGATTATTTAGGATTCATTATGGATGAAGTATCAATTTTATCAAATGACAATGGACACCAAATCTATTACACAAGAGCAGAAGGTGAAGGAACTACTACTGAGTTATTAAAATCAAATGATGGTTCTATTATTTCTCCTTTTGAAGATGTTTATACAGTTTATACTAATATGTTATTGAATGGTAATTATTATGATAGCATATCAAAAGAATCAATTGATGCCGAAGTTAGTGTATCAAGTAAGGTAGCTAATAGTGCTGATTTTACTTATTCAATTAAATGTGATGGATATGATGAAATATCTGGTAGCGTAACATTTAAATATACTGAAATTGGTTATACTGGTAGCGTCATATCTGCATCTAATCCATCTGATTTAGTTGTAAGTAAAAATGATTTGTCTAGTGTATACGCTAATGAACCTGAATTTGGTATATCAAGTGCATCAACTGATGTAGGACAAGTGATTTATTATTCAATTGATGATGGTAAGACATGGACAACTGAAGTTCCACAATTAATTGGTGTTGGTGAATATAATGTTTATTCAATATTAGCGTTCTATTACAATGAACAACCATTTAATCCATCTGGTAAAGAACCATCTTATAATTCATTAGAAATATCAATGGATGGAAACTTTATGATTTCTATTCAAAATATTGTTATTACTGAATAATGGTAGGTGAATGATATGAAGAAAAAAAGTATATTTTTAGGACTTATGTTATTTTCATCTTTTGCATTAGTATCATGTGGTACAAATGCTGATGATAATAAAAAAGAACATTATAGAGGTACTGAAACAGTAGCTGATGATCATATACCTGATATTTTTAGTAATTCAGATATTGATAATTCAGATATTGAGAATTCAGAGTCAATTTATACTGTTAAACATCTTCTTGAAGATGAATCAGGTGAATATGTTTTATCAAATACTGAGGTGTTACGTGGTAAAGTAGGAGAAAAAACTATTGCTACAGCACAAGCAATTGATGGATATACTCCATTAGAAATAGATCAAAAAGATATTACATCTGATGGTAAAACAGTAGTAGATGTAAAATATAAATTAAATGTTTATAACGTAAAGGTTAATACTGAAGCTAATTGTGGCGTGATTTCAGGTGGTGGAAATTATAATGGTTTGAATAATCAAACACAACTTATTGCTAAACCATATATAGGATACGATTTTGTAGGTTGGTTTGATGAGAACGGAAAAGAACTTTCAAAGGATTTAACATTTGATTTGGATGTTGACGATAATATTAATGTAACAGGTAAATTTGAAGTGAAAGATGAATTTAAAGACTTTGCTTTCACTTCAAATAGAACTACATGTACGGTTAGTGGTTTGATAAATCAAAATAAAAGTGATGTAGTAATTCCTGAGGGAGTAACTGATATCGAAGCAAAAGCTTTCCAAAATTCATCTATTACATCGCTTGAATTACCAGAAACACTAGAAAATATTGGAGAAGAGGCTTTTGAAAATTCTGAAAAATTAGGTAGTGTAACTATTAAATCTAATGCATTGATTGGTGAAGATGCATTTTACGGATGCATTTCATTATCAATAATAAATAACCAGTCGGATTTAAGTATTGGTAAAGGATATTCTAGTAAAGGATATATCGCATATTATGCTGATGTAGTTATTACAAGTGGTTATGATGCAATTGTTAATGATTGTGTGTTTACGTTAAGAGAAGATGGATTATATTTAACATCATATATTGGTAATGAAAAAGAATTAGTGTTACCAGATAGTGTTACTATTGGTGATGAAACATATAATGAATATTATATCGCTAAAAAATCATTTACAAATAAGACATGTCTTGAATCTTTAACACTTTCAAAAGCATTAAAAGGCTTTGAATCAGCATATTATGATAATGAATTTGCATTCCATGGATGTGTTAACTTAAGAATTGTTTATAATTATTCAGATATAAGCTTAGATTTTTATTGTGGAAAAATAACAGATTATGCTGATGCAATATATGACATAAGTGATTCAGTAAGATTTATGAGTAATGACTTATATGATTATGTATTAATGGATATTGCAGATACAACTATTGCTGAAATAACTAGATATAAAGGCGATGCTAAAGATTTAGTTATTAATCAGATAGATAATTATGAAACATATATAGGTGGCGGTGTATTTAAGAATAATTCCAATATTGAATCAGTTACTTTAGGTGAAGGCGTTACATCTATTAACACGAATGCGTTTAATAATTGTGTTAATTTAAAATCAGTAAATGCGCCTTATGTTATTGATGTTTGTGATGGTGCATTTTACAAATGTATTAATATAAAGACTGTATCAATTCCTAAATGTGAAAATATAGAAAGCCGTGCATTCTTTGATAATAGATCATTAATTAGTATTGATTTTTCATCGGTTAAGAGTATTGATTCATATGCATTCTTTAACTGTGTTAATTTATATCAACTAGTATTACCAGCTTCATTAAGTTATATATCAGATTCTAATTATTATGTAGATGAATATAATACATGGGCATACACATTTGGTTCTTGTTATAAATTAAGAGAAATTATCAATTATTCATCATTGGATATTGAAGCATATAGTTCTAACTATGGTTATATTGGATGTTATGCTTTTAATGTAGTTAATGATATTAATGATTCATATTTAAATAATGAGAATGGATTTATTGTGTATGATAATCCTAATGATTCAAATTATAATGTACCTACATTAATTAACTACATTGGTGATGATGTAGATTTAACTATCCCAGATAATATAAAAGTAATAGCAAGTGATGCATTTAGAGAACTAAATATTAAGACTCTTGTTATTCCGAACACAGTTATAGGTATGGAAAATGGTGCTTTACTTGGTGCTAATAAGCTTGAAACACTAGAACTTGCAAGTATGTTTAATATGACTTTATATAATATGTTTGGTGAATACTATAGCTATGATTTGAGCAAAAGTTACCTTCCAGAAACATTGAAAACTGTTGTGTTGGATGAAGGAATTGAAGAATTAAATGAAGAAGCATTCTATAAGGCATCATCACTTAAAAATATTGTAATACCAAAGAGTATTAAAAATATAGCAGAAAATGTATTTAGTGGATGTGATTTTATAAGTGTTTATTATAATGGTACAACATCAGATTGGGTTAGCGATGAAATAACAATCAATGATAACCCATTTGTTTATGCTAATAATATATATACTTACAATGCAAATGGTGATGTAGAGTTCAATGGTAAGAATTATATTGCAGAAACTACATTTGTAGTACCTGATGAAATGACTATAATTCCTGCCAATAGATTTAATGGCTTTAAATTTGAAAAAGTAATACTTCCAGAAGGAGTTGTTGAAATAGAAGCAGCAGCTTTTAGCAATTGTAATAGACTAAAAGAAATAAACTTTCCATCCACTTTAACTACGATTGGAAGTACTGCATTTATGAATACTAAATTAACTAAACTTAGTATTCCAAGTACAGTAACTGAAATTGGAGAAGGTGCATTTGCAAATTGCACAAGCTTAGTAGTCTTAAATATTCCATCTTCAATTGGTGTTATTAATGATGGATTATTCTCAGGATGTATAAATCTTCAAAAACTTACAATTGGTGATGTATCATCAATAGGTTCTTCAGCATTTAGTGGTTGTAGATTCTTGACAAGTATAGATCTTCCTAATACTGTAACAACAATTGGTGCTGGTGCATTTGCAAATTGTATAAGACTTGAAGAATTTAATATTCCAAAAGATACAACATTATCTTCAATAGGAACAACAGCTTTCTGTAATGATAAAAAATTAAAATCTATTTCTTTAAAAAATACTGCATTAACAATGATAGATTCTTCAACATTTGAAGATTGTGAAAGCCTTGAAGTAATTGAATTTAATGATTTAATTACATATATTGCACCTGATGCAATTGATGGATGTACTAGTTTAACATTCAATGAATATAATAATGGTTATTATTTAGGAACAATATCAAAACCATATAATTGGCTTGTTAGTGTAAAAAAAGGAATTACTGAATTTGAAGTACCATCTATGTGTAAAATTATATTTAATACTGCATTTAATTATAATGATTCACTTGAAAGAGTTATTATACCTAATACAATTGATATGGATGCGACAAACTTTAATGGATTATTCTATGGTTGTAAAAGCTTAGAATATCTTGAAGTTCCTAAATGTTATGGTAATGAAAATAAGAAATATTTCGCATCACTTTTTGTTAGATTATCAAATTATTCATCATCTAGCGCTGCCTATTTAAATAATTATTATGTTCCTGAAAGCCTAGAAGAAGTTGTAATTAATGGTAGTGATGAAATAACTGCTTCAGCATTTGATGGTGCATCATATATTAAATCAATTACATTAAGTGATAGTATTCAAACTATAAATTCATATGCATTTAATGACTGTTCATCACTTCAAACACTAAATTTAGGTAACAGTATTAAAACAGTTGGTGAATATTTTATTACAGGTACTAAATTAACTAGTATTACATTACCTGAATCAGTAACAACAATTTCTCAATGTGCTTTTGCAGAATGTGGATATCTAGAATCTGTTGATTTATCAAAGCTTGCTAGTCCGGCATTTAATACTAAAGTTTTCTATTCTTCACAAGCATTAACTACTATCAAATTACCTAAAAACTTAGTAAGTATTCCAGAATATACATTTAATATGTGTTTGTCACTTGAAAGTATTGAAATACCTGAAAGTGTAACTACAATAGGGCAATATGCATTCTGGAATTGTGGAATTAAATCAATTGATTTATCAAAATGTAATTTAACAACTATAGGTAAGTATACATTTGAATCATGTGATGCATTAGAAGAAGTTAAATTACCTGATAATTTGCCTCAAATAGCTGATTCTATGTTTTATGATTGTACTAGCCTAAGTAGTATTAACTGGCCAACATCATTAACTACTATTGGAGTATTATCATTCCACAACACTGGATTTGAAACTTTAACTATTCCTGAGACTGTAACTATAATTAGTAGATCAGCATTTAATAGTTGTAAGAAATTAAAAACTATTAAAGTTTTAGGTAATATATCTTGGGCTGGAAACGATGAAAGATCATATATATTCTCGCAATGTACAAATCTTTCAAGTGTTACACTTAATAACAATCAACAATATATTTATCCATATATGTTCCAAGAATGTGAAAGCTTAAAAGAGATTAATTTACCTGCAAGTTGTTTTTATATTGGCCATCATGCATTCTATAGATCTGGACTTGAATCTATTGACTTATCTAATGTAAACCAAATTTATGCACAAGCATTTGAAGAATGTACAAATTTAAAAACTGTTAAATTTAATGAAACAACTCCATCAATGACAATTAGTGAATATGCTTTTAGAAAATCAGGTTTGGAAAGTGTTGTTATACCTGATAACTTTAAAACTCTTGGAAATAGTTTGTTTGCCGAATGTTCTAAATTAAAACAAGTTAAAATTGGTAGTGGCTTAACATCTATTCCAACATCATGTTTTTATGGCACATCAATAATTACTATAACAATTCCATCTAATATTACATATATTGGTGGAAGTGCATTCCAAAATTGTTATAAATTAAAAGAAGTAGTTAATTTATCATCTTTAAATATTACTAAGGGATCAACATATAATGGCTATGTTGGATATTATGCATCTAATATTTATACAAGTGAGGGTACAAGTAATATTGCATATACTGATGATGGATATGTATTCTTGGTTAATGAAGGCACTGCAGCATTAATTGCATATTTAGGTGATGAAAGTGCATTAGTTTTACCTGATTCATTTGAATTAAATGACACAACTTATAATGAATATGAAATTGATGAAAAAGCATTTGTTAATTCAAGTAATATAACAAGTGTAGTTATTCCTAATAGTGTAACAAAAATTGGTGATAACGCCTTTGAAAATTGTCCTAATTTAGAGACAGTAACAATTGGTAATAATGTTACATATATTGGTACTTATGCATTTAAGAGCTGTACAGGTTTAACATCAATTACATTTGGCAATAATGTAAAAACAATAGATGGTTATGCATTACAAGGATGTCTATCATTAGTTAATGTTACATTATCAGATTCTATTGAAAGAATTGGTAGTTATTGTTTCTCAGGATGCAGTAATTTAACTACAATTACATTTGGAGCAAGCTTTGAAGCTATTGGTCAATGTGCATTCTTCGAATGTAAAAAACTTGATAATTTAGTATTTAATGACAAGTTAACAGAACTTGGTACAAGTGCATTTAATGGATGTACAGGCATTACAACAATTGACTTTAATAAAGTTACAACAATAGGTGAAAAAGCATTTTATGGATGTACAGGTTTAGAAAATCTTGTTTTAGGTAGTTATATTACATCAATTGGTAAAAGTTCATTTGAAAATTGTACTAAATTAAAAACAATTACATTTGATGATAGTCTAACTTCGATAGGTGAAAAAGCATTCTATAATTGTTCACTAATAGAAACATTAGAATTTAATACTAATTTATATTCTATTGGTGATTATGCATTTGGTAGATTATATAAGCTTACAACAATTAACTTTAATACAGGATTACATGAAATTGGAAGCGACGCATTTGTTAATTCTGGATTAGAAGAAATAACATTACCTAATATTGAGATATTAGGAAGTGATATATTCTATGCATCATCAAGTCTTAAAAAGATTACATTTGCTGACGGATTAAAAGTAATTCCAGCAGGAGTATGTCAAAGCTGTAGTAAGTTAACTGATGTAGTAATTCCTGAAGGTGTTGAAGTTATTGGTAATGAAGCATTTAGAGCTTGTAGTAGTTTAGTTAAAATTACACTTCCAGATTCATTACTTTCTATAGGTGATAATGCATTCTATTATTGTTCTATATTAAAAGAAATAGAAATTGGTGATAATTCTAAATTAGTTACTATTTCTAAAAGAGCTTTCATGAACACAATAATTCCAAGTATTAATTTACCAAATACAGTGACAGAAATAGGTGAAGAAGCATTTAGAGCTTGTACTTATTTAAAATCATTTACTATTCCGGAAAATGTTACAACATTTGGTACATATATATTTAGTGAATGTTCTATTTTAGAATCTGTAACAATCAATTCTAAATCAACAGGAATAGATATGTTCTACAAATGTAATAAGCTTGCTACTGTAGTGTTTGGCAATAATAATGAATCTATAAATGAAAATACATTTAAAAACATTCAAACACTTACTACTGTTACATTTTCTAGCAATTTAAAAGAAATAGGTAACAATGCATTCTATGAATGTAAAAACCTTGCTTCAATTACAATTCCTAATACAATTGAATCTATTGGTAACTATGCATTTTATGATTGTACAGAAATTACATCAATAGTTATTCCTAAGTCTATAACATATTTAGGAGATTATTCGTTCTCGGGTTGTAGTAAGCTTAATTCGTTTGAATTTGAAGAAGGAATTAATATTACAAAAATACCTACAGGTATGTTAAGATATTGTACAAAAATAACATCTATTAAAATACCTAATACAGTAACATCAATTGGTTCATCAGCTTATTATGGCACAAGTATTACTATGGTTACTATATCAAAAAATATTACTTCAATTGGTTCATATGCATTTTATTCATGTGATGAATTAAGAAAAGTAGTATTCGAAGAAGGTTCACAAATAACAACAATTAGTGATTATGCATTTAGTGATTGCACTAAATTGAATTCAATTAATATACCTAATCAAGTAACATCTATAGGTATATGCGCATTTATGAATTGTAAAGCGTTAGATAGTATTACACTTCCAAGTGCGCTTCAAACAGTTGGCGCGAGCGCATTTAATGCATCTGGTGTTATGGAATTAGAATTTGGAAGCAATTTAAAATCAATTGGTCAAAATGCTTTCCAAAAATGTACATTCCTTTCATCTGTTAAATTTTTAGAGAATTCTAATACTGTTTCAATTTCATCATACGCATTTGAAAATTGTGGTGTTTTAACTAGTGTTACATTGCCAAGTCAAATAACAACAATTAGTGATTATGCATTCCAAAACACAGGAATCAAAAATATAGTCATTCCTGCTTCGGTTGAATATATTAATCCATATGCATTTTACAGCTGTGGATTACTTGAAAGTGTTGTTTTTGAAAATGGAACAGAAAGTAAAATGATTCAAAATTATGCGTTTACTAATTGTTCTAAATTAAAGAGTGTTACATTCCCTAACACTTTATACTATATAGGAACAAGTGCATTTGAAAATTGTACAAGTCTAGAAGAAGTAGATATACCATCAAGTGTAACAAGATTATATAATAACACATTTAAAAATTGTGGAGTGACAAAAGTAACAATCAATTGTAAATATCCTGCATATGATAGATATACATTCCAAGACTGTACTAAATTGAAAGAAGTATATATTAATAATGGCAATATTGGAGAAAGCTGTTTTAGTGGTTGTACATCACTTGAATTTGTTGTTATGAAAAATGTGTCATCATCAAATGTAATTGGTTCATATGCGTTTGGAGGATGTGATTCATTTAATAAAGTGTTCTTTGAATCTGACACAGTTATTGATGTTCATTTAAATATGTCATCAACTACGTCACAATATGTCAATGCAACAAAATATGTATATAGTGAAACAGAACCTTCTGAAGAAGGAAATTATTGGCATTATGTAAATGGCATTCCTACAATTTGGGAATAATCTATATTGGCGAAGCAAAAATGCTTCGCCTTTTATAATACCGGCCCTAGTCAAAACTAAGGGGGTGTGGGGGAAATTCCGCTAG
>DJXM01000003.1 GCA_002449755.1 Caryophanales bacterium UBA7004 | reverse complement strand
TAACATTAGTATCTAGTGTATCTATTGTTGAAGGTGGAGCACACGATGTTGTTGTTAAGGATTCAAATAATCATAATTAATGCGTAAAAATATATTAAGGCTTTGAACAAAATCAGAGCCTTTTTCTACTGTTAGCGATTTTATTTAATTTTTGTGTGTATTTATAAAATTTTATGTTAAAATAGTAATGTTTTCTTGGAGGAACATTTATGAGTGGATTTTTTGGTGTAATTTCAAAAAAGGATTGTGTATTTGATTTATTCTTTGGAGTAGACTATCATTCTCATTTAGGTACAAGACGTGGTGGTATGGCTGTATATGGTGAGAATGGATTTAATAGATCTATCCATAATATTGAAAATTCACCTTTTAGAACAAAGTTTGAAACTGATGTATTAACAATGAAGGGTAATAGTGGTATTGCTTGTATTTCAGATTATGAGCCACAGCCTTTATTAATTAAGTCACATCATGGAACATTTGCGATTACTACAGTAAGTAAGATTAATAACGCAAAGGAATTAGAGGAGATGCTATTTAAGAATGGTAATTCTCATTTCCTAGAGATGAGTGGTGGAGATATTAATCCAACTGAGCTTGTAGCAGCCTTAATTAATCAAAAGGAAAATTTAATTGATGGTATTAAATATGCCCTTGATTCAATTGATGGTTCCTTAACATTATTACTATTAAATGAAAAGGGTCTATATATAGCAAGAGATAAATATGGTAGAACTCCAGCTGTAGTTGGTAAGAATTCTAATGGATTCTGTGTTTCATTTGAAGCATTCGCATATTTAAATTTAGGATACACTGATTATAAGGAATTAGGACCTGGTGAGGTTTGTGTTTTAACACCAACTGAGTGTAAGACATTAGTAGCACCTGGCGATAAGATGAGAATTTGTACATTCCTATGGGTATATTATGGCTATCCATCATCTAGCTATGAGGGATTATCTGTAGAAAAGATGAGATGTAATTGTGGTAAATATATGGCAATGCGTGATAATCTATCTAATTTAGATATCGATTGTGTTGCAGGTGTACCTGATTCTGGTACAGCTCATGCTATTGGTTATGCAAATCAATCTGGCATTCCTTTTGCAAGACCATTTATTAAATATACACCTACATGGCCAAGAAGCTTTATGCCAACAATTCAAACAAAGCGTAATTTAATTGCTAAAATGAAATTAATTCCTGTTCATGATTTGATTGAAGGTAAGAGCCTATTATTAATTGATGATTCAATTGTTCGTGGAACTCAAATGAGAGAAACAACAGAATTCCTATATAAGAGTGGAGCAAAGGCAGTTCATATTAGATCAGCATGTCCACCACTAGTATATGGATGTAAATATTTAAATTTCTCTAGATCATCTAGTGAAATGGAATTAATTACTAGAAAGGTTATTACTAGACTTGAAAAGGAAGTAACACCTGAGGTATTAAAGAAATATGCTAACCCAGATTCAGTAGAATATGCAAATATGGTAGAGGAAATTAGAAAGGAATTAAATTTCACTACTTTAGGATTCAATCGAATTGATGATTTAAAGAAGGCTTGTGAAATTGATGAGGACAAGCTTTGTACATACTGCTGGGATGGTAGAGAATAGAATTTTAAATGCTAACAGAAATGTTGGCATTTTTAATAATAAAAAATTGAGGGTCAACCTCAATTTTTGTTTGCTTTAAAGCTATCAATTCTTTTTTTATGATACCAAACAAGTGGAAGAAAGCTTATGAATGCTATTCCTTGGCATACAAAGAAATCTCTCCATGTAAATATATCAAATTCTAATCCATTCTTTCTATATACAATATATACAACTAATATAGCAGCAAGTGTTAATAGAGTAGAAACAAGCTTATATTCCTTGCCCGCTCTTACATCTGATTTGCCGTATTTGACTCTACTATATATAACTATAAAATAGAATAAGCTTCCTCCTATTGCTAAATAAATCGACGCAGCAATAATAGGAGAAAGTAGTATAAATATTAAAATATAACCAATAATTGTTAATAATTTACTATCTCTCATAAATAACTCCAAAGGTATTTTACTATATTTTATATTTTTTTTAAATACCATAAAATATTTTAAAAACACTTTTAAACACTTTATTATTATTGGTTTGATTTTTAAAAATCATCGAAAACGTATTCATTGAATTATATTCAAAATACAGAAAATTACTTATGTGATTATTGAATATTATTCGAAATTATGTGTTTTTACAAAATTTTAATCAAAAAGTATATTTAAATTACGCAAAAACATTGACAAAAATCTGTACTGATAGTATAATATTTTAAATTTCAAATTAACACAATAGTGTTTTGAGGAGGAGATAGAAATGAAAATGAAAAAGATTTTTGGTTTGACAGCTTTTGCTGGCGCAGCTGTTTTAACCCTTGCTGCATGTGGCGAAGATAAGCCTGCAGATCCAACACCAACACCAGATGGAGGTACTACAAAGGTTGATTTAAATGAATTAGCTAAGGAAATGACTGATGAAGAAGCCTATGACAAGTTCTATGGCAAGTATGAAGATGAAATGTTATTAGCTAGTAAAGCTACAAATTCTAATGATAGATATTATCATTTCGCTAAGGCTGAGGCAGCTTTATACGATCAAGCTTTAATTTTACCTGTTAGTACTCAAGGTGGTAGATATGCTTTAACTAGAATCGCAGTTGGTTCTGCACCTTATGCTTTATGGGGTACTGATAACAATAAGCTTAAGAATTTAGTAGTAGCAACTAACTTAATTAAAGCTGCTGATAGAGCTACTATGAAGACTAAGTTATTAGCTGCTAGAGCTGAGGCTGCACCTTATTCACATTATTCTGATGGTTCTCATAAGACTACTTATAATGCTGCAACTGAGTTAACAGCTTTAGGATACACAGTAAAGAAGACTTATAATACTTCAATTACATCATTCCCTCAGACATATGATTTATCTAATACATATAGAGCTGCAGACTCTGAAATCGTATGTAACTTCACTGATTATTTAGTACAATATGATGTTGCTGGTAATATTGTTCCAGCATTAGCAGAATCTTGGACTAAGAGTGATGATGGAAAGAAGTATACATTCACTATTAGAAGTGGAGCTAAGTGGGTTGACGCTGCTGGCTTAGAGCATGGTACTGTTAAGGCTCAAGACTTTGAGTTTGGTATTAAGCAAGCTGCAAAGAATGGCAAGACTTCTTATATGCTAGAACAAGTTAAGAATTATGCAGAATGTGCAACATCTGGAGATTGGTCAACAATTGGTGTTAAGGCAGTAAATGACACTACATTAGAAATCGAATTAACAGAAGCATGTGATTATTTCTTCACATATTTAACATATAATACATTCACTCCTATTCAAGAAGCATACTTCAATGAAAAGGGCGAAGATTATGGTAAGGATAAAGATAACATTTTATATTGTGGTGCTTTCATTTGTACAGAAGCTACTGATAAGTCTTCATTAAAGATGAAGAAGAATGAAAAGTATTGGGATGCTCAAAATACAACAATTGATAATGTTATTTATTCATATGAAGATGGCTCAAATGAGACTAATATGTATAATAAATTAATAGATGGTACATATGATGGTTTATCATTATCTGAAGCTAGAACTGCTTTAGCTAAGAAGGATAATTTATATAATGATTATGCATATGTATCTGATACAAATGCTACTTCATATTTTGGTGGTTTCAACTTAAATAGAGGCGCATGGCAAAATGAATATGATGTTGAATCTTCTAAGTCAAAGCAAACTGATGCTGAAAAGGTATTAGCAAAGGCTGCTTTAAGAAATACTAATTTCAGAAGATCTATCTTAGCTGGCTTTGATAAGGTTGCATATAATACACCATCAACTGGTGCTGATGCAGCATTATTCAGCTTACGTAATTTATATGTTCCATATGATTATGTAACATTATCTGGTGCATCTAATGGTTATGCTGCTGGTACTCAATATGGTGCTATCGTTGAAGGTGAATTAAAGAAGGGTGCTTTAAGCTATATTACAACATTAAAGGATGGTAATAATGCTTATTACAATAAAACAAAGGCTAAGGAATTCTTAGATGCTGCTTGGAAGGAATTAGGCTTAGGTGCTACTGACAAGGTTAAGCTTGACTACCCTGTTGATGCAACAAGTACTGTAAGTGTTCAACAATCACAAGCTTTAAAGCAAAATATCGAAGAAGTATCTGATGGTAGAATTGAAATTACATTAGTAATGCATAAGGATTACTATACATACTTATATTCTAACTATTTAGTAGATGTAGCTAGTGAAATGAACTATGACTTTGATATTTCATCTGGTTGGGGTCCTGACCATGGTGATCCATCAACTTACTTAAATACATTATTACCTTATGGTGATATGATTAGATTATCTGGTATTGAAGGCCACGATAGTACAAAAGAATAATTAAAAACATAAATTAATAAATCGTGCGAAGATTATGTCTTCGCATTGATTTGCTTATAAAGGGGTTGAATTTATGGCAGGTTATATATTAAAAAGACTGCTAAGATCTATCTTATCTCTTATCATTGTAGTATTTATAATAATGCTATTGGTTTTCCAATTGATGAATAGAGAACAAATATTTAAAGGCACAAATTTACAAAAATATAAGTATAACGCAAAGGAAGTATTCAAATACGAGACATATGAAGAATATGGTTATTTAGATTATGTTAATTATAATGAATATGCCAAAGATTATACTAAGGAAACTGGTGAGATTGCGCCTACTTTACCTAAAACAGAGGAAGCAGATACTAATTACGAATTAATCACAAAGTTTAAAAATGAGTATACTGAAAAGGGTTATACAATTTATCGTGGCGTGCCTAAGAATAAAAGTGATATAAGTGTATTATTTGCATATAAGGATCATAATATTTTTGAAAGATTATGGGATTTCTTTTCTCATCTTTTAGTATTTGATACAACAAGCTATGCAGAAGTAACTGATGAATATGTTGCTAAATATGGAGAATTAGAAAGAAAGATATATTGGGCAACTGATCCTCTTAATGGAATGCCTTGTATTATGGGTTCAGGAACAAAGCATAAATATTTATTCTATTTTGATAATGTTTTCCCATTTGTTCATCAAAATTTTGTAAAAATTAATTTAGGAAAGAAATACTTTAGTAATCAGGATTTCTTTGAATACTTTACACAAAATCAAGGTGAGGTTGTAACAAGAGAAATGACATATGCCGATGGCTCAAAGGCTGAGGTTGGATATGATTATCATAAGAGAACATTCAATGTTAATACAACAGAGGATAGCTATAAGCTATTAGGAGATACATATACTAGTGTAAATTCTACATACACTAATGGCTTATCTATGATAGGATATTCATTTATTATTGGTATTATTTCAACTATTTTAGTTTATATAATTGGTGTTCCACTAGGCTTATTATTAGCATTAAAGAAGGATAAGATTGCTGATAAGATTGGTAATTTCTATATTATCTTTATTATGGCTGTACCATCATTAGCATATATTTATTTATTTGCAATGCTTGGTAGCAATTTATTTGGTTTACCAGATAACTGGCCAACAGGTACAGTACCACTTGTATATATTTTACCGATTGTATCATTAGCATTACCTTCTATTGCTAGTATCATGAAATGGACAAGAAGATATATGATAGATCAGATGACCTCTGATTATGTTAAATTTGCAAGAAGCCAAGGTTTCTCTGAGAGTGAAATATTTAGAAAGCATATTTTAAAGAATGCCTTAATTCCAATTGTTCAGGGTATCCCTGGAAGTGTATTAGGTGCTTTAACTGGTGCGATTATAACTGAACGTGTTTATAATGTTCCTGGTATGGGTAAATTATTAACATCAGCCATTGATACTTGTGATAACAGTGTTATTATTGGTATTTCATTCTTCTATGCATTATTATCTATTGCATCATTAATTTTAGGTGATGTTTTAATGGCTAAGGTTGACCCTAGAATTTCATTTAGTGGCGGAGGAGGTAGAAAATAATGGAAAATGAAGAATTATTAAAAGAAGAAATTACTTCAGAAGATGAATCAAAATTATTCCAATTTGTTGAAGAGAATCCTGATGCCGCTGAAAAAATTACAGCCCCTAGATATTCTTATTGGAAATCAGTTTTAAGAGTATTCTTTAAGAAAAAATCTAACTGGGTAGCTTTAGCATTATTTGTATTAATTTTAATTTTAACTTATATTTATGGTTCAACTTTACCAACTAATTTCATGGACTATAAGCAAAATGAAAATGTTACTATTCCATTAACTCATAATTTGACTCCTGGTGAAGCATTTAATGAGTTTGGATTCAGCTTTAAATACATTTTAGGTACTGGTAATTATGGTGAAGCATTATGGCAGCATATTTGGAAGGGTGCTGAGATGTCATTATCATTAGCATTTATCTGTGGTGCTATCAATATGGTTATTGGTGTAGTTATTGGTGCTATTTGGGGATTCTCAAAAAAAGTTGATATCGTTATGACAGAGGTTTATAACGTTATCGCTAATATCCCATATATTCTATTTATTGCTGTATTCGTAATGGTTGTTGGTAGTGGCTTTTGGTCATTTGTATTAGCATTAACTATTACTGGATGGTTAGGTATTGCATATTTTATTAGAACTCAGGTTTTAATTATTAGAGATAGAGAATATAATTTAGCATCTAAGTGCTTAGGTACAAATATTTGGAAGCTAACAACAAAGAATATTTTACCTTTCTTAACTTCAGTTATTGTTACAATTTTAGCAACTGAAATACCATCTTATATTTCATATGAAGTATTCTTATCATATATAGGTATTGGTATGGGTGCTGATACTCCATCTTTAGGTAGATTAATTGAATATGGTCAAAAGAGTATGACAATTTACCCACTTCAATTCTGGGGACCTGTTACTGTTGCCGCTTCAATTACAATTATTTTATATGTTGTAGGTCAGAATTTAGCTGATGCTTCTGATCCTAGAACTCATATGTAGAAGGTGATATTATGGAAGAGAAGAAGACTATATTATCACTTAAGGATGTAGAAGTAAAATTCAAGGTTAGAGGTAGAATTTTACAAGCTATTAGAGGAGTTAATCTTGATATTTACGAGGGTGAATCAATCGCTATCGTTGGTGAATCTGGTTCTGGTAAATCAGTATTAACTAAAACTTTCTCTGGTATGCTTGATTCAAATGGTTTCGTAAGCAATGGTTCAATCATTTATGATGACCCAGCATTATCAGAAACTAATGCAAAAAAGAATTTTATTAATAATTATGTATTTAACTTCTTTAAAAAGAAATTAAACGCATATTCAAAATTTGAATATGGTAAAGATATTTATAATCAATTAGAGGAATTAGATAAGGAAGTAAAGGATTACGAAGGCTTATCTGGTACTGAAATTGAAGAAATTGAAAATAAGATTAATGATTTAGATTTCGATAGAATTGAATCATTTAATAAGAGATTATCCTTATCTAATAAAACAGATAAGGAAGAAATCGCTCTTTTAAAGGCAAAGGAAAAAGATTTAAAGAATCAAATTATGGCTCTTAATAAGGAATTAAAGGAAAAGCAAAAGCAAAAGATGCTTGATTTCAAGAATAATACTGAGCTTAGAGAAAAAATTTCTAATGAAAGAGCGAAATTAAATGAAGAATATGCTAAGGCAATTGATGTAGAAATTACTGAGGAGCAAATTAAGAGAAATGAGCTTATTGCTAAGGAATTAATATTATCAATCGCTAGATATCCATTTAAAAAGAGAGTAGTTGCTATATTTAAGATTTTAAATATCTTCAAAAAGGCAATGAAGAAAGGAATTGATTTATCTAATCCTGAGGTATTAGATAATTTATATTCTGATGTAGCATTTAGAGTTGAATATAGAGATGAAAATGAAGAAAAGTGGATGGGTTATTGTAAGCTAGATTTAGCTAAATTTAAGCTAAATTCTGACTGGCAGCAAATTAGAGGTGCTAAGGTAGCTACAGTATTCCAAGATCCGATGACTTCCCTAAATCCTATTTTAACTATCGGTTCTCAAATTACAGATTGTATTTTGAAGCATCAAAATTTAACTTATGCAGAGGCTAAGGAGAAGGCTAAGAAGCTAATGACTTTAGTTGGTATTCCTGATGCTGAAAAGAGATTTAATGATTATCCTTTCCAGTATTCTGGTGGTATGAGACAAAGAATTGTTATCGCTATTGCCTTATCTTGTGAGCCAAGAATTTTAATTTGTGATGAGCCTACAACTGCGCTAGACGTTACAATTCAAGCTCAAATCATTAGATTAATTAAGGATTTACAAAAGAAGCTTGGCTTCACTATTGTATTCATTACTCATGATTTAGGTGTTGTTGCGAATGTAGCTGATAGAGTTGCTGTATTATATGCTGGCCAAATTGTTGAGGTTGGTGAGGTTGAAGAGGTATTTTATGATCCTCGTCATCCATATACTTGGTCATTATTGTCATCATTACCACAGTTATCAACTCGTGGTGAGGAGTTATTCTCTATAACAGGTACTCCGCCATCTTTATATAACAAGATTGTTGGTGACCCATTTGCACCTCGTAATCCATATAGAATGGCTATTGACTATGTTAAGGAACCACCTATGTTTAAGATTACTGAGACTCATTATGCAAAAACTTGGTTATTAGATGAAAGAGCTCCTAAGGTTGAAAAACCAAAGATTATTCAAAATCTTCATGAAAAATTAACACATACTGTATATACTCAAGAGGAAAGCGAGGCGTAATTTATGGAAAAAGAAAATGAATTAGAAATAAATGAAGCTAGCGCTAAAGAGGAAGCTATAGTAGAAAATAATAATGAAGAAGTTGTTGAAGAAAAAGCTGAAACTAAGGATGCTACTTTAGAAGAGGCTAAAGATTCAAATGAGTCTAAAGAGGAAGAAGCTTCTAAGCCTGAAGCTAAGGATGAGCCTCAAGCTGAAACAAAAGAAGATAATGGTAAAACACCTATTGTTCAATTAAAGAATGTTGATATTACTTTCGGTAAATTTAAAGCTGTTAAGAATGCGACATTTGATATTTATAAGGGTGAAACATTCTCTTTAGTTGGTGAATCTGGTTCTGGTAAAACTACTATCGGTAGAGCAATCATTAGAATTAATCCTATTTCAAATGGTGAAATTCTATTTGAAGGAAAAAGAATTTCTGGAAAGATTTCTAGAAAAGAGGATAGAGATGTCATTAGAAATATTCAAATGATATTCCAAGATCCAGCAGCATCCTTAAATGAAAGAGCGACAGTAGAATATATTGTTTCTGAAGGATTATATAATTTCCATTTATTTGAAAATGATGCTGATAGAATTCAAAAGGTTGAAAACATTATTAAGGAAGTAGGCCTTTTACCTGAACATTTAACTAGATATCCTCATGAATTCTCAGGAGGACAGCGTCAAAGAATTGGTATAGCAAGATCAATTGTTATGGAACCAAAGTTCGTTATTGCTGATGAGCCTATCTCAGCACTTGACGTATCAATTAGAGCTCAGGTTTTAAATCTATTAAAGAAATTCCAGAAGGAATTAGATATTACATATTTATTTATTGCTCATGATTTATCTATCGTAAGATTTATCTCAGATAGAATCGGAGTAATTTATAAGGGTGATATGGTTGAAATTGCAGAAACTGAAGAATTATTTGCATATCCACTTCATCCATATACAAAATCACTTTTAAGTGCAATACCTGTTCCTGATCCTAAAATCGAAAAGAATAAGAAGCTATTCGTTTATGATCCTTCAATGCATGATTATAGTGTTGATAAGCCATCACTACGTGATATAGGACATAATCATTTAGTATTCTGCAATGATAAGGAATTTGAGGAATACAAAAAAATTAGAAACTAGAGGTTATTATGGCGGCTGAATTTACAAAATCAGAAAAACGAAATATCATAATAAGATTATTAATTCTTGCCGCCTTATTAATTGTTATAGTTGTTAGTGTTGTTATCATTGTTAATCAATCTAAAACTAAAGGTGGAATTACAAATATTTCTAATGATTCATCTAAATATAGTGGTCAATTGAGTGATTATAAATTTTATTATAATTTATCAGAAGAAAATGCAGGTGCTCAATCATTATTATTAGAAAGAGAATATGCAAATTCATTTGATAAAATTTATGAGCTAGTTGATGAATATGATGAATTTAAGGAAATAAATAACATTTATTATATTAATAATCATATCAATGAGGATATTGTTTTAAATCCAATTTTATATAATTATTTAAAGAAAGTTTATGACTTAAATCCATTCTATTTATTTGAAGCCCCAATATATAGTTATTGGGAGGGTATGATTTATTCTAAGGATATAAATCAAAGAAATGAAATTGAACCTGAAAATAATATAGAAATGAAGGATTCAATTGATTATTTTATTAATACATCATTAAATAATATTTCCATTGATTTTAAGGATAATTATACAATTGAATTAAATGTTAATGATGATTATAAAAAAATCAATGATGAAGATTCATATATGAGCTTTTCATTATTTTATGATGCTATTATAATGGATTATATAAAAGCATATATGACTAATTTAGGATATGTAAATGGTTATTTAATATCTAGAAATGGCTTTTATATAGATTTAGGATTAACAGTAGATAATTCAATATTATTAACATCAAAGGAATATATGGATGGATATTATTCACTAAAATGCGAATCTAAGAATAGCTATATTTGTATCTATGATTATAAATCTAGCACTGAATATCCATATTATGAATATAATGGCTCAAAAAGATCATTATTTATAAATCCAAATACAGGATATTCATTTGATATATATTCATCTGTATTTTATTCAAATGATAATATAATCGATTTATTATCTAACGTTTATGATTATTATTTGGATAATAATAAAATAAATTATATTATCCAGCATGATAATAAAATTTATACTAATGTAAAATCAGTTACAAGTAATAAAATAGAGGTAGTTTATGAATAGTAAAATAAAGGCTATTATTTATACTTCAGTATTTGTAGTTTCATTATTATTACAATCATTAATACCTATATTCTCAAAAATGAATGATTTCTTATATATCATTCCATTGATTGGTATTTTAGTATTATTCTTAGTTTATAATCATTTTGCTATAAGAAAAATGAAATATGATTATAAAAAGGAAAAATATGATATTAATCAATATAAAGAAAGAAGAAAGATAATAATATTGTGTATGCTAATAGAATTAGTGCTATTAATAGCTGGTATAATTCTATTCAATACAATATAGAAGGAGAATTTCCATGGAAGAAAAATTAGAACAAGAAGTAGAAATGAATTCTATAGAGGAAAATAAGGAAGTTGTTGAAAACAAAGATAATAATGTAAGCCCAGAGGATGAAAACAAAAATAATGTTTTTGATATTTTTGCTTGGATTGGATTTTTTGGCGGCTTAGTCTGCTTATTAATATCTTTATTTGGATTTGGACTTTTTGTTTTCTGGATTGGTATTATATTATCTTGTGTTGGTAAGAAATCAATTAAGAATAGAAAGAAAGCTGACTATGGTTTATTATTTTCAATATTCTCATTAGTTGTAACAATTGCTTTATTCTTATTCACTAATTAGTAATTAAAGGGGATTTCCCCTTTTTTCTTTTATATAAAAGTAATCTTTTTCTAAATGTTTTTATTATTAGTTGGAAATTTAACCTTTTGTATAATTTTAACCAATTATTCTTTTGTTTAAAAATATCAATAATGAGTAAAAAAAATAATATTTTTATGGTATAATCTTTTTGATAGTTTTGTATAAAAGAAAGAGGTATTTAAAATGAAAATTTCTATGGGTTGTGATCATTCAGCTTTAGAATTAAAAAATGATTTAAAAGCATATTTAGAATCTAAAGGACATACAGTAATTGATAGAGGTACTTATACTAAGGATTCTTGTGATTACACTGATTATGGCTATATGGTAGCTAAGGATGTTCAAAAGGGTGAGGCAGAAAGAGGTATTGTTATTTGCTTTACTGGTATTGGAATGTCAATGATTGCAAATAAGGTTAAAGGTGTTAGATGCGCACTTGTATGCAACAAGGATGCTGCACAATTAACAAGAGAGCATAATGACTCTAATTGCTTAGCACTTTCTGCTAAGTACACTGGCTTAGCATTTGCAAAGGAAATTGTAGATATTTGGTTGAATACTGAATTCTCACACAATGAGCGTCATCAAAGACGTATTGATAAGATAACTAAATATGAGGAGGAATTTTAATGACAGTAACAGTTTTAAATCATTCACTTATTAAGCATAAGCTTACTAATATCAGAAGAAAAGAAACTAAGACTAAGGATTTCTACCAATGTGTTTCTGAAATTGCTGGTTTAATGGCTTATGAGATTTCAAGAGATTTCCCTTTAAAGGATGTTGAAATCGAAACACCTATTTGTAAGACAGTTCAAAAGGAATTAGCTCAAGAGATTGTAATTGTTCCTATTTTAAGAGCAGGCTTAGGTATGGTTGATGGTATTAGAGATATGATACCAACAGCTAAGGTAGGCTTCATTGGATTATATAGAGATGAGGAAACTCATTTACCAGTTGAATATTATGCTAAGTTTCCACCTAGCATGAAGGATGCTATCGTTTTATTAGTAGATCCAATGCTTGCAACAGGAGGCTCTGCAGTTGCAGCAGTTGATATGCTAAAGAAACGTGGTGCAAAGGATATCCGTTATGTTGGATTAGTTGCAGCACCAGAGGGAGTAAAGGCTATGCAGGATGCTCATCCTGAGGTTCCTGTATATGTAGCAGCTTTAGATGAGAAATTAAATGAAAACTGCTATATTATTCCTGGCTTAGGAGATTGTGGAGATCGTTTATTTGGTACTAAATAATGAAAATTGGAAAATACTCTAGTATATATGCATTAGCATCTCAGGGAATCTTTTCAATGATTGTCTTTGCTGCAGGTGGATTTTGTATTGGTTATTTTGCAATAGATAGTATTCTTTGGAGTGTAATTTTAGCTATTATAGGTTTATTATTAGGCTTAATAAGCTTCATTTATAATATGCTTTACATTCTTAAAAAGGAAGAGGAGGAAAAGAAAAAGAATGACTCTGTCAAGGGAGAATAAATTCTTTATTATATCATCCTTTTTCTTATCATTAATTCTAACAATTATTTTTGTGCTTTTAGGCTTTGAATGGTATTTCTATGTTATTGGATTAGCATTATCAATTGTTACACATATAATAATGGTTATTCAAAATAAAAGAATCTATGGTATAGCAAAAAATGAGTTTTTGAAGGAAAGCTTTAGACCAAGGCTATCCTCATTATTCTGGTTTTTAATTAAGGGTGTATTGGTTATAGCTGTAACTATAGCCTTAATGCTTATATCTGATATTTATAATGATCCAAATGCAATTAGAGAAGTATTCCTATATATTGGTGGATATCTTACAATGAAGGTTACATTTATAGCTTCAATTTTAATAAATAAGGAAAGAGGGTGGGATAATTGATATATCTTGCTGAGGTTAATGGATATACATTTAACCCTTTAAGCCCGATTGCCTCAACAGTTTATATAACTGGAGGCTTAATATTGTTATTATTTATCTTATATTTCTTCATAAAAAGGGTAGATCCTATGAAGGAAACGCCTAAATGGCTTATACCATTTTTATGGCTAGTAGATATGATGAATGGATATATTAAGGCTAACATCGGTAAACGATGGAAGGCTTATTCTCCGTGGTTCTTATCAATAACAATATTTATATTCTTTGCGAATATATCGGCTGTTTATTTTTTGAATAATCCAACTGGCTATGTTATTGTTACATTTGCTTTAGCATTCTGTTCATTCATAGTTATTCAGCTAACTGGTATAGTATCAAATGGCTTTTTAGGCTATTTGAAGGGCTTTATGGACCCAACCCCAGTTATGCTACCTATGAACATAGTTAGTGAATTTACATTACCAGTATCGTTATCTTTACGTTTATTCGGTAATGTTATAAGTGGTGCATGTATTTCAATATTAATTAAATACCTGCTTGGCTGGTTCTCAGTTCCGATTATGCCACTAATCAATGCTCTATTTGATATAGCATTTAGCTTAATTCAGGTAGCAGTATTCGTAATTCTGTCTGTAATCTTTACTTCTATGAAGGTAAAAGATGAAGAAAAAATATATAACTAATAAAAGGAGAAGAAAAAAATGAATTTCTTAACAGTTTTAAACACTATTTTAACTTTTTTAATCGAAACAGGTGACGGATTAAAATATATTGGTGCAGGTTTAGCCGTATTTACAGGTTTCGCTGCCGCTATTGGTGAAGGTAATGTTGCTGCACATGCTGTAGATGCTATGGCACGTCAACCAGAAATGGCTGGTACAATTCGTACTACAATGCTTATTGGTCAAGCAGTTTCTGAGACAACTGGTCTTTACGGTTTAATTATTGCTATTCTAATCGTATTTAGCTAGAATTAACTTTTATTAAACTTTAGAAAGGGGAATAGAACATGTTATTTTTGGATATGGCTGAAAATCTTGATTTAGCAGTTAAAGCAATTACTGAAGCAGTAACTGGTGTTAATCAAGAAACTGGTACATATATGAGTGCTGGATTAGGTCCTGTTACTATGCTTAATGATATGGAGCAATTAACTGCAAATTCATTGACATTTGCTGTTGATTTTGGAATTCAAATTTGTGCTACTATTCTCTTATTTTTAGCAGTTCGTTTCTTTTTATGGAAGCCTATTACTAATATATTAGAAACTAGAAAAGCAGCAATCGATAAGGATTTAAAGGATGCTGAGGAAGCTAAGCAAAATGCTATAGAAATTGAAGATAATCTTCGTAAGGAATTAGCTGAGGCTAGAACTAGAATTAAGGAAATGCTTGATAATGCTGAAAAGGATGCAAATATTAAGCGTGATGAAATTATTAATCAGGCTAAGGAAGAGGCTAGACGTAGAATGGATAATCTTGATGCTGAATTAGAGCAAGAAAAGAAGAATATGTCTATGCAAATTAAAAAGGAAATTGTTGATATTGCATTTGCTGCTGCTGAAAAGATTGTCGCTAAAGAAATTGACCAGTCAAAATATCTTGATGTTGTTGATGACATCTTGAAAGGGGTTAATGACTAGTGGTAGAGGCAGAATATGCAAAGGCTATATATGAGCTAGCTTTAGAAGAGAAAAAGGTAGATCTATTCTGGGACTATTTTATTGCTATAGATAAAACAGATGATGATCCAGAATTTAGAAAAATTATGTCTTCTCCAATTATTGATACAAAAGAGAAGAAAGAAATTATTAAAAAGGTTTATTATAAATTAGATGAAACCTTCTTAAATTTTTTATATGTAATTGTTGACCATAATCGCTTTGATAGTTTTAATGGTATCGGTCATGAATATAGAAAATTAGTTCGTAAAGAAAAAAACATTATGTTTATCGATGTAATTAGTGCTAATGAATTAACAGAAAAGCATCAAGCTAAAATTGTTAAGGTATTAAAGGCTAAATATAGTGATAAAACATTACAATTTAAATATATAGTTAAGCCTGATTTAATAGGTGGTCTTCAAATTATATCTAATGGTGAATCAATAGATATGAGCTTAAAGGCTGCACTTGATAGAATCAAAGAGGAACTATAGAAGGGAGATAAATTAATGGCTAATATAAATTTATCTGAAATTTCAAGCTTAATAAAAGAACAGATAAAAGCATATAAGGAAGATATCCAAACTGAAAATGTTGGTCACGTTGTTCAGGTTGGTGATGGTATTGCCTTAGTTCATGGTTTAAATAAAGCAATGTCATCTGAGCTTTTATTGTTCCCTAATAATGTATATGGTATGGTTCAAAACCTAGAGGAGGATGTAGTTGGTGCTATTCTTTTAGGTGAATCAGATAAAATCAAAGAGGGAGATTTAGTTAAATGTACTGGTAGAATTCTTGAGGTTCCTGTTGGAGAAGAATTCTTAGGTAGAGTTGTAAACTCATTAGGTCAGCCTATTGATGGCTTAGGACCTATTAATGCTAAATCTACTAGACCTATCGAGGTTAAAGCTACTGGTGTAATGGATCGTTCAAGCGTAGATACACCACTTCAAACAGGCATTAAGGTATTGGATGCCTTAGTTCCAATTGGACGTGGTCAGCGTGAGTTAATTATCGGTGACCGTCAAACTGGTAAGACATCTATTGCAGTAGATACAATCCTAAATCAATGGGATAAGAATGTTATTTGTATTTATGTAGCTATTGGTCAAAAGGAATCAACTGTTTCATCAGTATATGAAACATTAAAGAATAATGATGCAATGAAATATTCTATTATTGTATCAGCTTCTGCTTCAACTCCAGCACCTATGCTTTATTTAGCACCATACGCTGGTGTTTCAATGGCTGAATATTTTATGTATCAGGGCAAGGATGTATTAATTATTTATGATGATTTATCTAAGCACGCTGTTGCCTATAGAGAGATGTCATTATTATTACATAGACCACCAGGAAGAGAAGCATATCCAGGTGATGTATTCTATTTACATTCAAGATTATTAGAGCGTGCTGCTAAGCTTAATAAGGAGCTTGGTGGTGGTTCAATTACAGCTCTACCTATAATTGAAACTCAGGCAGGAGATATTTCAGCATATATTCCTACTAATGTTATTTCAATTACAGATGGTCAAATCTTCTTACAAAGTGATTATTTCTATAAGGGTATTAGACCAGCTATTAACCCAGGTCTTTCAGTATCACGTGTTGGTGGTGCTGCCCAGACTAAGGCTGTTAAAAAGGTATCTGGTACACTAAGACTAGATTTAGCTTCATACCGTGAGCTAGAGGCATTCGCTCAATTCGGTTCTGATCTAGACGCATCTACTAAGGCTCGTCTAGATAGAGGTAAGAGAACTCAAGAGGTATTGAAGCAAGGTCTTCATAAGACAATTAATATGTATGAAGAGGCATTAATTATTTATGCTTTAACTCATGGCTTTTTAGATCAAATTGCTGTTGAAAATTTAGCTAAATACGAGGAAGCATTATATTCAGATTTAAAAACAGATTCATTAGGTAAGGAAATAGCTAAGGAAATTAATGAAACTAAGGCTTTACCTGATAATTCTAAGATTGATGCATATTTTGAAGATTTCAATAAGCGCTTTATGTAGGAGGTTTTTGTATGGCAAACTCATTAAGAGCAGTCCAATCAAGGATTAACTCTACAAAAAGTACAGCTCAAATAACAAAGGCTATGTATATGGTTAGTCAATCTAAGGTTAAAAGAGCCGAAAAAACATATAAATCATATCAGGATTTTATGGGAAGAATTGCATCTATGGTTAGTGAGATTGTTAAAAAGGCATCTGATGAATATCCACATAAGCTATTAGTTGATAGAGAGGTTAATAAAACAGCTTATTTTATCATTACTAGTGATACAGGCTTAGCTGGTGGATATAACAATAATATTTTTAAAGCATTAGATGAAACTATTAAGGCTAATCATAAATCTAATGATGAATTTGTTACAGGAGCGATTGGTAAAAAGGGCTTTGCATATCTTAAATCTAAAAAATATGAATTATTAAATGATTCATTAGTTTTAGTAAGAGATGATGTAATGTTTATGGATATTGAGCCTCTTGCTCAAAAATTTATTGATGCATATTTAAATGGTGAAATTGATAAGCTAGTTATCATTTATAACCATTATGTAAATAGCTTAACTCAAGAGGTTAGATTTGAAGAGCTTTTACCTATTAAGGAAATAGAGGGAGATTCAAATAATATTGATTTCATCTATGAAACAGGTATAGAAAGAACTTTAGATTTAATACTTCCAATGTATGTTAAGGATATTATATTTGGAATTATTTTAGATGCTAAAACTGCAGAGCATTCATCTCGTATGAATGCAATGAAGAGTGCTACAGATAATGCATCTGAAATAATTGATAAATTACAATTATTGTATAATAGAGCCCGCCAAAGTGTTGTTACTAATGAGCTAATAGATATTATTGGTGGAGCTAATGCGATAGGAGGAGATAAGTAATGCTAGGAAAAATAGTTGAAGTTAAGGGCCCAGTTGTTGATGTATTATTCCCTGATGGACAATTACCAGCAATTAATGAAGCCTTAACTATTAATGTTTCTGGAAATGATAATAATGGTGTTGCTATAAAATTAACATTAGAAGTTGCTCTTCATGTCGGAAATAAAAAGGTACGTTGTATCGCGATGGATTCAACTGATGGTTTAGTTCGTGGTATGGAGGTTAAGGCTACAGGAGCTCCAATAACTATTCCTGTAGGTAGATGTACTTTAGGACGTGTATTTAATGTATTAGGTGAGGCAATTGATAAGAAGGGTGATGTTAATCCTGAATTAACAAAACCAATTCATAGAACTGCCCCTAAGCTTGATGAATTATCATCTAATGTAGAAATATTAGAAACTGGTATTAAGGTAGTAGATCTTTTGGCACCATATATTAAGGGTGGTAAGATTGGTTTATTCGGTGGTGCCGGTGTTGGTAAAACAGTATTAATTCAGGAATTAATTCATAATGTTGCCCAGGAGCACAATGGTATTTCTGTATTTACTGGTGTTGGTGAAAGAACTCGTGAAGGTAATGACCTTTACGGAGAAATGAGTGAAAGTGGAGTCATTAAAAATACTGCTATGGTATTTGGTCAGATGAATGAACCACCAGGAGCACGTATGAGAGTTGCTTTAACTGGATTAACAATGGCAGAATATTTTAGAGATGTTGAGCATCAGGATGTATTATTATTCATTGATAATATTTATCGTTTTACTCAAGCAGGATCTGAGGTATCAGCCCTTTTAGGACGTATGCCATCAGCCGTTGGTTATCAGCCAACATTAGCTACTGAAATGGGTAAGCTTCAAGAAAGAATTACATCTACTAAGGATGGTTCTATTACATCTATTCAGGCAATCTATGTACCTGCAGATGACTATACTGACCCAGCTCCAGCAACAACATTTACACATCTAGATGCGACAACAAACCTATCTCGTAAGCTAACAGAGGAAGGTATTTATCCAGCAGTAGATCCATTAGCATCTACATCTAGAGCACTTCAGCCATCAATTGTTGGTGAGGAGCATTATAATGTTGCAAGAAGAGTGCAGCAAATTATTCAAAGATATAATGAATTATTAGATATCATCGCAATCTTAGGTATGGATGAATTATCTGAGGATGATAAATTAGTAGTAAAGCGTGCCCGCCGTATTAAATTATTCTTATCACAGAATATGTTTATCGGTGGTCAGTTTACAGGTATTCCTGGTGCATATGTACCAGTAAAGGAAACTGTAAGAGGATTTAAAGAAATTTTAGATGGTTTGCATGATGATCTTCCTGAAGAGGCCTTCCGTTTGGTAGGTACAATCGACGACGCAATTAAAAAGGCAAAGGAATTAGCTAATTAATGCAAATTATTATATCAACACATCAAGGTAATCTTTATAATGATAAGGTAGATTATTTAGTAGTTCATAGCGTAAAAGACGGCGAATTTGCCTGCATGGAAAATCATGTTCCTGTCATTAGTGTTATAGACGAAGGATTTGTAAAGCTTGTTAGAGATAAGGATGAATTCTATGTTGTTATAGTTTCTGGTGTATTCCAATTCCATGATAATGTTGGAACTGTATTATGCCAGGAGGCTCATATAGGTAAAACAGTAGAATCAGCTAAGAAGCACCTAGAAATGATTAGAAAAGAACGCCTTGAACAAAACAAAAAGGATACAGTCGATTTTACTCAAAAGGAAAAAGAATTACGCGAGCATATCAGAAATTCTGGTGCCGGAAGCTTATAATTAGAAATAAAGCTTATAGGGATATTTTCTCTATAAGTTTTTTCTTTAGTGTAGATTAGCTTCTAATCTTATTAAAATAAAACAAAAAAATGATAAAATTAAAGGTGGTGGTGAGGATTCATGAATATATGGTTCATATTATTAATTTTATTAGGATTAGCTATCTTAATATCATCGGTTGGCTATAAAAAATATGTATGGTTTATATCAATTGGATATGGCTTTTCAATAGTAGGTATCGGTGTTGCAATCATAATTATTTATTCTATAAGGGGCACATTAAATATTACAGGCTTAATTGCCTCTATTCTGTTTATAATCTATGGTATTAGATTGGGTGGATTCTTATTTATAAGAGAATTAAAGAATATGAATTATAGGAAAACATTAAATGAGGTATCAAAGGATGGAAAAACTGTTCCGTTTGGAGTTAAAATATCAATTCATTTAATAGTTGCCATGCTTTATGTTGCTCAAACATCAGGGGTAACTTTCTCATTATATATAAATCAGTATCAATCATTCTTTGATTTTAAAATCATCGAAATAATAGGTGTATCTATTATGGCATTTGGTATCTTATTAGAATCAATTGCTGATTATCAAAAGTCTAAATATAAAAAAGAAAATCCTAATATGCCTGCGATGAAGGGATTATATAAATTTGTAAGATGCCCTAATTATTATGGTGAGATGCTATTTTGGACAGGCACAGTTACTTTTTCAATTTTAACATTAAATACATGGTGGATGTGGGTTATAGCTATATCAGGCTATTTATGTATTTTATATGTAATGCTTAATTCATCTAAGAGATTAGAAATAAGACAAAACAAGAATTATAATGAATTGGTAGAATTTCAAGAATATAAAAAGAAAACACCTCTTATTATATTAGTATTTATTCCAATTAAATCATTAGAAAAATCAAAGATTATAATGTAGGTAATGGCGAGAAGACTCGCCATTTATTTATTTTAATTATAGTTTTTTAATAATATCTATAATATAATTATCTAGGGTGCTATTTATGGATGGATTTAATGTAAGTGGATTAATTTATACATGTATATATTTAATAAGCTTTTTAATTATTTATTTTATAATATTATATTCAAATATAGAAAAATTATTTAAGCAGGGTGCTATTTGGCCTATAAGATTAGCCCAGCTTATATTAGCATTTATATTAGCATATTTTGTAGCAGAGGGCATTCAATCATTAATTAACGCTGCTCAATTTTAATAGGAGATAATATGGCATTTTTAGATATAATTGTTCCTCAATTTAAGGAAGACGAAAAAATAGTTAAAGGATTATTAAATTCAATCGAAAGACAGAAGAATGTTGATTTTAATGATATTAGAATATTAATTATTGGAGATATTAAAGGCTATAAGCTAAGTAAGATTTTTATTAAGGGATATCGTAAATTAAAAATTGAATATATAATACCAGATATTCATAATACTCAGGGAATGGCTGAGCAATACGGATTAAATATAAGTGATTCAAAATATGTTACATTTGTAGATAGTGATGATGAATTATATGGTGATTCATCACTATGTGAAATTATTTATGGATTAAAGAATACAAATATAAATATATTATGTACATCATTAGATCAAGAGAATTTAAAAAATGGAAGAATAATTCATTCTAAATTATCATTTAATATGCTAAGAACATTACATGGTATTTTTATTAAAAGAGAATATTTAATTAATAATAATATTAAATTTAATGAAAGATTAAATTTCTTTGAGGATACATATTTTGTTACATGCTTAACAGCTAGAAATGATATGACGATAATTGATAATATTACATATGTATGGAAGTGGAATGATAATTCTAAGGCCTTAGCTAAAAATAAATATGATGTATCAGTTAGACATTTCCTAGATATTATGCATGCTCATATGGATATATATGATTATTTTATAAATAATAATATTTCAAATAGTGATAAATATATAATTCAGCAAATAATAGAATTAGTATATTTATTAGAATCATCATATTTCGATTATGAAGAATTAAATGAAACAAAAAAGGAATATGAAAAATTAGTATATGATTTATATTTAGCTCATAAGGATAAATTCGATAAGCTATCTTTTAATGAAAGAAACGCATATTTTGATTTTGTTAAAAGAGATGTTTCAGCATATTATCAAGGAATTAAATTAAATTTAAATTTAGATGATTTTGTTAAAAAAATGGCTTGTTAAAAAAAATTTAAAATACGCACAAAAAAAGATAAAATTCTTGTTGCATTATTTTTTTCTTTTGGTATAATAAGAGTGCGTATTAAAAATGTCGCAGTAGTACAACGGTTAGTACCTCTGCTTGCCATGCAGATGATGGCGGTTCGATTCCGCTCTGTGACTCCAATAGAAATTATGACTTTGATGATTAAACATCGAAGTTTTTTTTATATATTTCATAATTAAATTATGCTATAATTATTTTGAATTTTTTTAAGGAAGGGCATATCTATGATAGAAGTTAAAGATTTAAAATTTGCATATAATGCGCAGGATATTGCTCTTAGAGGAATTTCTTTTGATGTTAAGGATGGAGAGTGGGTTTCAATTATAGGGCATAATGGCTCTGGTAAATCTACAATTGCTAAGCTATTAACAGGGTTAATTGAGCCTACAGCGGGTACTATTTCATATGATGGTGTTGTTTTAAATAATAAAACTGTTAATGATATAAGACCAAAGATTGGTATTGTATTTCAAAATCCAGATAATCAATTTGTTGGATACAATGTTAAATATGATATTGCATTTGGATTAGAAAATCATAATGTTGAAAGAAATGAAATGATTAAGCTAATTGATAAATATACTAAGCTTGTTGACATGAATGAATTCCTAGAAAGAGAGCCTAGCTCACTATCTGGTGGCCAAAAACAGCGTGTTGCCATTGCTGGTATTTTGGCATTAGATTGTGATATTGTTATTTTAGATGAGGCAACATCTATGCTAGACCCTGAGGGAGTTAATGATATTACTAATTTAATTTGTGAGCTTAAGGAAAAATATCATAAGACATTAATAACAATAACTCATGATTTAAATCTTGCGATGAAATCAGATAAGATTATTGTTTTAAGAGAAGGAAAAATAATTAAAGAAGGTTTACCTCTAGAAATCTTTAAGGAAAGAGAATTATTATTAAGCTCTAACCTTGATATGCCTTTTTCACAAAAGGCTTATTATTTAGCCTCAAAAAAGGAACATCTTAAGGATAATAAGGAGCTAATGGACGCATTATGGGAATATCATTTCTCCATGTAAACCAAACCTATAAGGGAGCTCGTAAAAAGGAAATCATGGTTGCGCTAGAGGATATATGCCTTGATATTAACGAGAAGAATGAATTTATTGCTATTGTAGGTAAAACAGGTAGTGGTAAATCAACCCTTTTACAGCATATGAATGGCTTAATATTACCAACAAGTGGTAATGTTAAAATATTCGATTATGTATTAACTCCAAAGAAAAATAAAAATCCTAAATTAAAAAAGATAAGAAAAAGAGTTGGTTATGTTTTTCAATTTCCTGAATATCAATTATTTGAAGAAACTGTTTTAAAGGATATTATGTTCGCTCCTTTAAATTTCGGATTTAAAAGAGAAGATGCTGAAAAGAAATCATTAGAAATAATGAAGCTTTTAGGTATTACTGATTTAAAGGATAAATCACCATTTAATATTTCTGGTGGTCAAATGAGACGTGTCGCTATTGCGGGTGTTTTATCATATGACCCTGATATTATATTATTAGATGAGCCAACAAGAGGATTAGATCCTAAGGGTGCTTTAGATATAATGGATTTATTCTATAAGATTCATAAGGAAACAAATAAAACTATTATTATGATTTCTCATGATATGGATATTGTTTATAAATATGCAAATAGAATTATTGTATTAAATGATTCTAAATTAGTATATGATGGAAATAAGATAGATTTATTTAAGGATGATACATATAGGATTAATCATTTAACAAAGCCTGAAATATTAAAATTAATTGATTATTTAAATTCAAAATTAAATATGAATATTTCATATGATCATTATGATTTAGATGAATTATTATCATATTTAGAGGGAGGTAATAATAATGAATAATATCTCCTTCGGACAATATGTACCTGGGTCTAGCTGGATTTATAAATTAGACCCTAGAATGAAAATATTTTTAACAATAGCTTTAATTGTTTTAATATTTTTAATTCCTAATATTTATGGAATGCTTATAGCACTTGGTGTATATTTATTAATATTCTTAACTACAAGAATATCATTAATTAAGGTAATAAGAGGTATTAGAGGTGTAATATTTTTGTTATTATTTACTGTTATATTACAGCTAATATATACAAAGGGTGATAATACAACTATTATTTATACCTTTAATATGTCTATAGGATTATGGCAAACATTGATTATTGTTGGATTAATATTCCTATATTTATTTACTAAAAAATATATTCCATTAAAATTCTTATATTTATTAATTATTTTATTTGGTATATTTTTAGTATTATGGAATTCTCCATTTAATAAATTTAATTGGGATTTTAATTTGATATGGAATGATTTTGATTTTATTGTATATGAAGAGGGAGCTAATAAGGCAGGATATATATTTATAAGAATTATATTGATGATTGGCTTAACTTCCCTATTAACATTATCTACAATGCCTACAGATATTAATAATGGATTAGAATCAATATTATCTCCTTTAAAATTATTACATATACCTGTATCTGTATTTGCTATGCTAATAAGCTTAACATTAAGATTTATACCAACCCTTATGCAGGAATCTAGAAAGATTATGAATGCTCAAGCATCTCGTGGTGTTGATTTTAATGAGGGTAGCATTAAGGATAAGGTTAATCAAATAATATCATTATTGATTCCTATGTTTGTTATATCCTTCAAAAGAGCAGAGGATTTGTCTAATGCTATGGAAGCTAGAGGATATATTATAGGAGCTAAGAGAACTAAGCTAGATGAATTGAAATTAAGATGGAGAGATTATCTATCATTAATTATTGTTATTGCCTTATTTGGTTTAGTTATTTGGAGTATGATTTATTATGGTTAGATATAAATGTATTATTTCATATGATGGCCATAATTATATGGGATTTCAAATTCAAAATGAGCTTCCTACAATTGAGCTTGAAATTGAAAATGCTATAAATAAATTTATAGGATATGATGTAAAAATATACCCATCTGGAAGAACTGATAGAGGAGTTCATGCAAGGGGGCAGGTCATTCATTTTGATTTAGAAAATGAAATACCTGCAAATGGAGTTAAATCTGGTATTAATGCATTTTTACCTAATGATATTTATATTAAGGAATGTGAAATAGTAGATTTAGATTTTCATGCTAGATTTAGTGCTAAAAGTAAGGAATATAGATATTATATTAATAAAGGAGAATATGATCCTTTAAAAATTAATTATTCTGTATATATTACTAATTTAGATATTAATAGAATGAGAGAAGCTATTAAATTATTAGAGGGCAAGCATGATTTTAAGGGCTTTGCCTCAGCTAGCATTGATAAAAGAAAGGATACTATTAAAGAGATTTATCATACAGAAATAAATGAAATAGGTGATTATTTAGAATTTGTTTTTATAGGAAGTGGTTTCCTAAAATATCAAATTAGACGTATGATGGGAGCTTTAGTAGAAATAGGAAGAGGAAAGGAGAATGTAAGCTTTATAAATTTAGTTTTAGATAAAAAGGACCCAGGTATTTCTCATAAATCACTTGATGGTGCTGGACTATATTTATATAAGGTTACATATTAAATATGATATTAGCAGTAGCTTATGAAAATGGAAGTGTATTTCAACACTTCGGAAGAACAGAAAATTTTTTAGTTTATGAAATTGATGGTGGAACAATCAATAAAAGAGAATTAAGAGGAACTAATGGATTAAGCCATGGTGAATTAGTTGGATTACTTGCTTCATGGAATGTTGATGTTTTATTAGTTGGTGGAATTGGCTCTCATGCGCTTGATCTATTAAATCAGAAGGGAATAGACGTTTATACTGGTGTAGAAGGTGATGCTGAAAATAATGTAATTGATTATTTAAATGGTAAGCTTTCATATGACCCATCAAAGGTTCATCAGTGTTCACATAATCACTAATTATGAGAGAAATAGTTATTAAAGGAATATACAAGCATTTTAAGGGTGATTTATATTTAGTTGAGGAATTAGCTTATGATAGCGAAACTAAAGAAAAGATGGTTGTATATAGAAGATTATATGGTGATTGTAGCTTATGGATTAGACCACTTGATATGTTTTTAAGTGAGGTTGACCATAATAAATATCCTAACGTTACACAAAAATATAGATTTGAGCTTCAAAATATAGAAACTGTAGCAAATAATTTTAAGAAATAAAAATGGTACTCTAATATAGAGGGAGTGTGAGGGAGACTCTAACTCCAAAAAAAGAGGAGTGCCAGCTTTAAACACGTAGGTGTGTGATATAACGATAAAGGGGAGCGTCAATGCCCCCTTTTTGCGTGTATCAAAATGCTTATTTATTTTATTTATTTTTTTTATATTTTCCTCTTGGTTTTCCAGGCGCTTTATTAGTGTTTTTTCTTCTATATGGTGATATAGGAGCATCTTCATTAATAGTAAACATAATTCTATTTCTCATTCGATTGAAATTTGTAGCTCCAAATGATATTCCATTTAAAGTTTTTATATCTCTATTCACCCTTTCCATTGGGCCATTAGATATTTTATGATTGTTTATCTTATTAAATGAGTTTATGATTTCATGAAACCATTTCTGCATAATGCTTATAAATGGAGCATAGTCATTTATATGAGAATCCTTGAATTTTTTTATAAGATTAAGTAACTCATCTTCAGCAGTATCAATCGTAGCTGTAGAAACAAAATTTCTATATTCTTCCTTTAATTCATATGCAAGCCTTAATGTAGGATTCAAATCTAGCATATTATCAATTATTTGGTATTTACTTAGAATCATACCTGATTTTGTAACTTTAAAATATTCAGATTTAATGTTAGTAATATCCATTAATAAAAACTTCCAGTATTTTTTATATAACCAATAGTAATTATGACCTTCATGTTTAAGAAATTCATAATGTTTCATAGTATTGATTCTAATTTTCTGGAAGCAATTATTTAATTGTTTAACAACGTGGAATGGATCAGCTGATATTTTCGCGTTAGGAAAGCATTTTTTAATAACATTCCTATAATGTTCATATAAATCCATACTAACGTATTTAACATTATTTTTTTCTTCATTTGAGATATGAGAGAAATAATCTATTAAATCTAACTCACGTCTCGAATCTAGCACATCAACAATTTTTCTCCATTGAGGTGCATAGATTACAAAGCAATAAGATTTTTTCACTAGTTTTTTAAGATATACTTCATCAATACACATAACTTCAGGTAATTTCAATCTACGAAGATTTACCTTAACATCAAATAGATTAGTTACATATGAGGGTGATACATCAAATTCATTAGCAACAGCAGAATAAGTCTTGGTTTTATCTCTCAAAGCATTTAATATCATAATTTCCTTCTGAATTGATATTCTATGACCATCAGTTCTAAGCGGGTTTTGTTCAGTTGTAAGTTTATTACATGAATTACATCTATAAATCCTTCTATGCAAATTAATAATAGCATTCTTAGAATCCAGTGTAGAGGTTTTAATCTTTGATGTTTTAGAACCTCTTATTGTTAAATTATTTGAAGCACAATACTTACATTTGATATCATTATCTTTTTTTAAGTATAATTCTATGATAAGATTAAGTGTGCTTGAATCAAAACTTATATATGATTTATCTAAATCTATACCATCAGTTTTGATATTTGTTTTCTCGAAAAACTCAATATTAAGCATATAAAAAATCCTCCTTATTTTGTTATTAGATACACGCAATATCTGATGTGGTACCAGTTTAGTAGACA
>DJXM01000034.1 GCA_002449755.1 Caryophanales bacterium UBA7004 | reverse complement strand
GCTTTTTGTTGTCTAGTAGGGTCAATATTAGTTCCTGTACCAGCTCCAAATACATTAGTATTATTTTCTGAAGCTTTATCAACATAGTCTGCTAAGATATTCTTAAGCATATCTTTTCTTGTTTGTTGGAAACCAGATTCGTCTTCGATTACTTCTAAATAATCTTCTTTAGTACCATTACTTCTTAATAATGTTAATAAGAATGAACGATAATTTAAGTAGTTACCAAAAGTCTTTCCTTGTGCAAAATAAATATTTCTTACATCATCTGCATCATCAAAAGCAAAGTTAGGGTCTTTTAAAATTGCATTAGCAAGATTTTGTTGTCCTGCATATTTATTTTTAATTCTAGGAGCTAAATATGGGTTCTTTCCAATAGCATCATAAATCTCATTTAAGTGCTTTAAGAAGTCAGCAGTATCTGGGTCTTGGGAAATAACTGCACCATTTCTTGATACCATAGCTGGGTCTAGTGGCTCAGCATCCTCGAATACATCATCTGCTGGGTTAATAGCAATAACTGAGAATAATAAGTTAGGATAGAACTTTGTAGACGCAGTTTTGCCAGTTTTAGGGTCTTCAATATGAGCTGGTAATACATGGTTATTAATTAATGATAATAATGTACCTCTAATCTTACCAGTTGCACGGTTAATTTCATCTAAGAATAGAACTGTATTAGGTTCTTCTAATCCCTTCCAATATTGAGAAGCGATAGGAGCTTGCGTAGTTTCACCTGTCTTAGGATTTACTTTTGGATAAGGAATACCGCCTACAGTTGCAATATCAAGTGATTTAGCATCACATTCGAAACAGTTAATATTATGGTCTGCACAGAACTTCTTTACGATAGCTGTTTTACCAAATCCAGCAAGACCATAAATTACTACGTTTGGATAATCTTCTTTTAAATTAGAATCCCTTTGGTCAAGTGCAGCAACTAAAGAACGTTGTAATGTTCTTTCAATCTTATTAGGTCTAGCTTCACCATAAGGGTTTACTATAAGCTTAGAAATTTCTTTTACTTTTTCAGCTTCTTCAGCAGCAGCCTCAGTGTTTACTTCTACACCTGCTTGGTTAGCAGATTGTACTAATTCTTTTTCAATGTCGCCTGCATTTGCACTGCCTAAATTTTCAGCAGCTTCTGTAATTGGCTTTAATTTCTTATTAGTAATTTTCATTTTTATATCTCCATTAATTTAAGAAAAATTTGTGGAAGTTTTCTGAAAGTTCTTCCATGTATTTAGAATACTCTTCTGCAGTCATTTCAGGCTTATCTTCTAAGTTTTCTTCTAAGTCTTCATTAAGTTTCTTAGCTAATATATAAGTCTTTATTCCATCTGCAGTTCCTACATTGGTTTTTACTTCAAAATAACCATTAGAATCTGCATTAGTTTTCTTAACTGCCATAGTATCAATGTCTGCTTTATCAAGCAATGCTTTTGTATCAGGGTCATTAACTACATCATTATAGAACTTTCTTGCATCATCTTCAGTTGCAAAATATAATAAGCAGTCTTCATAACCTTGTCCTGAAGTAAAGTGAACATCTAAGTTACCTTTACTATTTAACTTAGCTCTTGGCTTAACATGTGCTTTTGGTTTATTTCCTGATGTCTTTTTAAATACGCCTGTTAAGAAGTAAACCTCATTACTTAAGTTAGCTTTTTCTTTACTTACTAAGCCGTTTGCATTAGATAGACTTAATGTATTACCTTTGCTCTTTGTTGTATGAGCTTGAGCTGGAGTTTCTGACTTAGTAGGATTAGCAGCATTAGCAGTATTTGTATCAGCTACTGGAGTTGTATTTGTTTGCTGAGGTTGTGATTGTGTTGGCTGTGTTGCTTGTTGAGTAGGTTGAGTTTGTTGAGGTGCCTGATTTTGAGGCTGAGTAGGAGTTCCTTGATTTTGTGTTTGTTGTGGTGTAGCTTGTTGTTGAGCAGTCTGAGTAGTATTTTGCTCAGGCTCATCTGCTACAATCTGGAACTCATCTCCTTTTTGAGTACTCCAACAACCAAATCTATATAATGCTCCACCTAGAAGAGTTTTTTGGAATTGTTTTCTTTCCTCTTCACTATGGATTCTATCATCCCAACAAATATGATTTACTGCACACATATATGCAATGCATTCAGCAAGGTCATTTGCAGTATATTCATAACCACGTAATAATTCATATTGATGCACTTCAGCATCTTTTGCAAGAACTTCAAACGCGTTATCTAACTGATAATAAGGGTCCCAATTTCCATGAAGTATTTCATCATAGACATCTTTTGCTGCTTGGTACTCATCATATGTATTACTATCAGAGCGTCCTTTTACATATGAAAAGAATAACTTTAATCATACTTGTGCACGAAGAACATCAGCTGATGTGAATGTTTTAGCCATAAATGTCTCCTTTTAGTCAATTTAAATCATTTAATTTAGCAAATAATTATTAATTTAATAAAAAGAAGAGCATAATTCTATGCTCTAATCTTTATTTACAATTCCTTTACATTTTGGATAATTTGTACAACCATAGAATAGCTTGCCAAATCTACTACGTCTAATAGTCATTGGTGCTCCGCATAATGGACATATCTTATCACATGTTTCATCTTCTTCTGGTAAGAATTGTTTAGCATGTTCTAAGCTCTCATTTAGAGTGTCCATAAATGAATTTAAGAAATCTAATTTATTTAATTTACCAGTAGCAATATCATCTAGCGATTTTTCCATCTGCTTAGTATATTCATATTGCATGATATCACCAAATGTTTTAACTAAATAATTTACTACTTGAATACCTCTATCTGTTGGAGTTATTTCTTTTTCAACTAGTTCACAATAACCCCTAGATGGGTCAAGTTCTGTAACAACTGTTGATTTATAAGTAGATGGTCTACCAATTTCTTGAGCTTTCATTTCTTTGATTAATGAAGCTTCTTTATATCTTGGTTTTGGTTTAGTAGCTTTAGCAACAGGATTTAATGAGGTATGCTCTAACTTCTCACCTTTTGCGAAAGATTCTTTTACTGGAGCATTTTCTAATGAATCTTCACAATATAAATCTCTATAGCCTGGCTTAACCAACTCATTTGAAATTAATACAAACTTTTGGTCATTATTGTAAATATCGTAAGTTACTTCTTCAATCTCAGCATTAGGCATTGCAGAAGCAATAGTTCTTTCCCAAATTAACTTATAAACTTTTACTAATAAATCATTATTTAAATATAATGCTAATTTATCAGGAGTTAATGTGGGGTCGGTTATTCTTAAAGCTTCATGTCCTTCTTGTGCTGTTTCTGATTTAGCACCTTGTCTTGGTTGAACAAATGTTCCTTTTCCATAAGTTGATTCAATATATTTCTTTAATTCAGGAATAAAGTCTTCTGAAATAAATGTTGAATCAGTTCTAATATAGGTAACAATACCAAAATGCTCACCATTAATATCTACACCATCATATAATTTTTGAATACAATCTGTAGCAGCTTGAACTGATAAACCAAGTCTGTTAGCTGCAGCTTGTAAGAATGTATCTGTAGAGAATGGTGGCTTTGGACTTTCTTGTCTTATCTTTTTAGAAATATTTTTAACAATAAAGTCTCCAGTACATTTACCAATTACCTCATTAACTTCATCTTGGCTAGAAAGGCGTTTAATTGGCTTTAAATCAGTTCCAACATATTTGGCTGTAAATTCTACTGCGTTCTTGAAAAAACTCAAATAAAGGTCAAAATATGATTCTGAAATGAAATTACGAATTTCTGCTTCACGGTCAGTAATTAATCTAAGTACAACAGATTGAACTCTGCCTCCTGATTTACCACCAACATATTTTTTTAATAATGGGCTAAATACATAACCGATAATTTTATCAAGTATTTTTCTAGCTTCTGCAGAATCAACTAAATTCATATCAATCTTAGTCAATTTTTCTAATGACTTTTCAATAGCAGATTTTGTAATACTTTGATACATAATTCTAAAGTAATCAGAATCTTTAATTTTACATTGATTCTTTATGTGTCATGCAATATCTTCACCTTCTCTATCTGGGTCGGTTGCAAGCAATATTACATCAGCTCAGGCAGCTTGAAGCTTTAATTCTTCAACCTTCTTATGCTTTGATTCTTCAACACAATAATTTACTTTAAAATTTTTATCTGGATAAATGCCTGTATTTTTAAAGCTTCCTCTTGTATCTTTAATTTTAGTAATGTGTCCTACACTTGCAACAACTCTTACATTCTTAAAGCCAAGTGATTTAAATATTGCAGTTACACCTTTTGTTTTATGAGGTGATTCTACAATAACAAGTACTTTACTATCTTTGTCCAAGGTTTTCATGCTTTATCTCCTTAGAACCAACTTCCTTTTCTAAGATTTGTCTAATTAAAGCAGAAATAGTTACATTTCTATTAAATGCCTCGACTCTCAATTGTTCTCTTAGATTGTCGGAAATTTCTAAACTAATCATTCTTTTTTTAATATCTTTATCCATAATTGGACTCCTTAATTATGCTAAGTGGTGAAACTTGTAAATTAAGCTTATAGCTGTATTGCCTTTTGAAACAATGGTTCCTACGAAATTAGTTGTATGGTCTTCTGCTTTTCTGTAAAAACCTAAAATAGTTTTACTTGCAAAATCTCTTACAACTCAATCACCGTTGTCCTTATACTCAATAATTCCAATCATCTTACCTGTAAAATCTTTTATATATTCAGTATTCATTAGTGTTTTCTCCTACTCTTATTGGCAACTTGAGATAACTCTTTTTGATGAATATTTTTAGTTTGCTTTGATAATTGATAATTAGTACGTCTTTGAATCTTAGCACGTCTTTCATCGCCTTCTTCATCGACTACTTGAGTTCTATCATTAATAACATCTTCTGAGAATTTTAACTTATTATATTGCTTAGCTAAATCTTCATCTGCTTTAATAGACTCTTTTAGACTAGCAAGCTTTGTAGATACATAGTTCTTATAGAATTCTACAACTTCAGCCATTTCATCTTCTGATAATTCTGCTAACTTACCATCAGTTTTTGGGTCTGAAACTAGTCCTAAGATATCAGGAGTAATACCATCTAATAATTGCGCCATTTGGTCAAACTTATAAGCAGCACCACCTAATAGCTTATTATCTTCATACTTAAAATTATCATTATAATAAACAACCTTAACTTCATTAGGTCTACTAATTAGAATTTCTTTTCCAGGAATGCTATCAAATGTTTCTGGGATAATCTTCATATCCTTTTTTCTTGTTATAATTGGATTAATGAATGTCTTTATAATATCATTAAATTTGATACAAAATACTCTTTTATTAATTCCAATTTGAGGAGCAGCAACTGCAGTCATTTCTGAATTAGCAGTTAATACTTCTTTTAAATCTGCAATAACAGTTTCTAATTCTGCTTTTGATTCTTCAATTATTTTGCCTTCTTCATTTAAGAAAATAAATGGTTCACAAGGCTCTGATAATTGGGCTAAATCTGTAATTAGTTCTTTCATTAAAGAAACTCCTTTTAATACTATACTATAATATATTATACGATATTTTTTATTAATTTATTTTTTTATTAATTTATTAAAAATGCACTAAATTTAGCAAATAAAAAAGCAGGTTATTCCTGCTCTTTTTTCCAGCCTAATTTTTTCATCTC
>DJXM01000005.1:8102-27531 GCA_002449755.1 Caryophanales bacterium UBA7004 | reverse complement strand
GTCTACTTTTTTAGAGCCAGTTCAATCATTATAACAATTCTGTGAGGATTTTTTATTGTTTAACACTTAACTAAGTTTAAAGCTTTTTAACACAACGTTAATTTTAATGTTAGTAATATAACACTGGATAATTTAATTATCTATAAAAATTGGGCATGCCCAATTTTTTCTTACTTCATTACTTGAATTAAAAAAATAAAAGTCTATAATTGTTATGGAAGAGGGTTTTAAAATGGGAGAATATATTAAATTATATTTTCAGTGGCATATTATTTTATTAGCATTCTTAGCTCTTTCAATAATAATACTAGCAACAGATTTAGGAATAGAAAAGAAAGCCAAAGCAAAGCTTGCATCTATTATTGGAATAGTATTTTTATTATCTATAGTTCATACTATAGAAAGATACGTATGTGAAGAAACAAATGATTATCCTAATTTTAGATTTGCTCTTACAGTTATTAAATATATAGGACCTCAATTAATATTATGCTTATTAATAACTACATTATCTAGTAATAAAAGGATTAATATAAGCTTATATTCATTATTAGGTATAGAATTTATATTATTAGCTACATCACAATTTACTCATTTGGTTTATTATATATCAGAAAATAATACATTTACTAGAAGCTATTTAGGTATATTACCATTCGCATTTTCTTTATTATATTTAATAGCATTTGTTGTTATTATTGTAATAAAGCTTAAATCTGAAAGATTTGAATTAGTATTCTTATTAGCATCTGCTTTATTATGTGTTGTAATTACAATATTAGAAGCATTAGATATTATTAGTGCTCAATTAAATACAGCATTAGGATCTGTAATATTATTCTATGAAGTATATTTATTTTATGTAAATTCTAAAAAGGATTTCTTAACAGGATTATTAAATAGGAAATCATTTGTAAATGATTTAAAAAATAATGATGATAAGCTAAGTGCATTAATATCTATGGATTTAAATGGATTAAAAACAATTAATGATTCATATGGTCATCAGGCTGGTGATGATTTTATAGTAGCATCAGCTAAAGCATTCACTTCAGTGAAAGGCTATAAATATAAGGTTTATAGAGTAGGTGGAGATGAATTTAACGCTATAGTATTTAATGCTAAAGAAGATAATATTAAAAAAATGATTGAGATAATGAATGATAATATTACTAAAGCTAATTATTCTGTATCATTTGGTTATGTTATGAATGATAAAAAATATTCAGTAGATGATTTAATTAAATTAGCTGATGAAGTTATGTATGAATCTAAAAAGAAATATTATCAGAATAGCGATTATAAGAGAAATATATTTGTTGATAATGAATAATTGGGGGTTTAACCCCTTTTTTTAATATTTTAAATTTGTTATAATTTAATAGCTTGGAGTAATTATTATGATTAAAATTTACGGTAAAAATTGCGTTTACGCAGCAATACATGCAAAAAGTAAGCTGGAAACTGTTTTTGTATGTAATGATATTCTAAGAAAAGATAATAATATTGTATCCTTATTAAAGAATATGAAGCTTAACCATAGGATTGTTGATAAGAATTTTATGGATAAGGAATTTGGGGAAGGAAACCAAGGCTATGGTGCATATCGAGAGGATTATAAAATCTATGATATTGATAGCCTAAATTTGTTGCCTAAGGAAAAGGGTAGAGTTTTAATTTTAGATGGAATTCAGGATCCTCATAATTTAGGTGCGATTATAAGAAGTGTTGACGCCTTTGGATATGATATGATTATTTTACCTAAGAATAATAGTGTTTCTGTTAATAAGACAGTTGCTCATATTTCAACTGGAGCTATTGAATATACTAAGATTATGTATGTTAATAGCTTATTAAATGTTGTTAATAAATTGAAGGATATGGGCTATTGGATTTGTGGTACAGATGCTAGTGGTAATGTCTTATCTAGTCAAATAGATAAAACATTAAATTTAGCTATTATTATTGGAAGTGAGGGCTTTGGTATGTCAAAGACATTAGTAAAGGCATCTGACTTTTTAATTTCTATTCCTATGAAGGGACATGTTAATAGCTTAAATGCGTCAGTATCAACAGGAATTGTTTTACATGATTTAATGGCTGATTAGGATTTTGTATATTAATTATAATGATTATGAGCTTTTGTATTTAATAAATGATGGTAATGAAAAAGCATTAAATGTTTTATTTGATAAATATGATTATTTGATAAGAGCTATCGCTAAAGAATATGCTCCATACGGAAGTAGGAGTAATGATTTGGCTCAGGAATTGAGAATGACACTTTTTGATTGTGTTAAATGCTATAAGGATAATTATAATGTTAGCTTTTATTCTTATTTTCTTATTAGTGTTAATAGGAAGGCTAAAAGAATAATTAAAAATGATTATTATCAAAAGGATGTAGTATTAGGAGAAAGTATTATTTCTAAATTAGATAATTCTTATCAAGTTAAAAGCATTATCTTAATGGAGATTAATAATTTAATTAAAAATAAATATAATGATTCATTATCTAAAAAATTAATTTATGATTGCTTAATTGGTGGGAAACCACTTAAGCAATATGCTTTAGAAAATAATCTGAATTATAATAATTTATTTTATAAATATAAAAAGCTTTGTAATGATATAAAAGAGACAATTAAAAAAAATACTTTACTTGACTTAGATAAATCTTTGTTATAAAATTTATTTGAAGCCTAGGTATAGGTTTTTTATTTTGGATAAAAAGGTGATAAATTATGAGAACTAAGGTTATTCTTGTATGTGAGGAGTGTTTGAGTAGAAATTATCAAACAACAAAGAATCCAAGTAAGAATAATGAGAGATTAGAATTTAAAAAATTCTGTCCTTCATGCAATAAATATACTATTCATAAGGAGACTAAGTAGAAAATGGCTGATAATGAAAAAGAGGTTTTAGAAGAGGCTAAGGAAGAAAAAGTAGAATCTTCTAAAAAGGATCAAGTAGAAAAAAAGATTCGTAAGCAAATCGAAAAGAAACAAGAAAAGGAAGCTCATGGTGGTATTTCAAGAATTGGTGAATATCTAAAGGAAGAGCATAAATGGGAAAGCTATTTATTCATTGTAATTGCATTAATTACATTATTATTAGGATGCTTAATTTTAAATGGCTCATTAGAGGTTAGAAATAATTTCCCTCTAATTGGAAACTATCCTACTTTATTTGCATGGATTTTAGTTGGCTTATCTGCACTTGGATTATTATATGCTGTATGGCCATTCTTTAAGCCAGCATTCCCTGAGTTTAAAAAGATTACATGGCTAACTTGGCCTAAGTTTTTAGGTAATTTAGCTCGTACATTCATTTTTATGCTTGTTTTTGTTGGATTATTATATTTATACGATGCATTTATGTCAGAAATCTTCGTATTAATATTTAGCTAGGAGGATTTAGAATATGAAAAGATGGTATATTGTAACAACATATTCAGGATATGAAAATTCTGTTAAGACAGACCTTGAAAGAAGAAGAATTTCAATGAATATGGAGAATATGATTTATCAAGTTCTTATTCCTGAAGAGACTGTTGAGGTTGTTGATAAGAAGGGTAAGAAGAAGGAAAAGGTAAATAAATTATTCCCTGGTTATGTATTCGTTGAAATGGAAATTGATGAAGTTAAGGGTATGGATGATGACGTTTGGTTTATGGTAAGAAATACACCAAAGGTTACTGGTTTCTTAGGCTCATCAGGTGGAGGAACTAAGCCAGTTCCTGTAGCTAATGATGAAATGAATCAAATCCTATCTAAGCTAGGCTTAGTTGTAAAGCCAAAGTTAGACTTTGCTGTTGGTGATAGAATTGAGGTTGTATCAGGCTCATTCGCTGGTAAGGTTTCTGAGATTACAGATATCAATGAAGAAAAGGGTATTGTCACTGTATTATTAGAAATGTTTGGTTCTTATATTCCAACTGAATTAGCTATTGATCAAGTTAAAAAGCTATAATATGATTAAAAATGGTTTATTAGTTTAAACCATTTTTATTTTTGCTAGATTTTGAATGTTAATAAAATTATAAAAAGGCGGATTATAGCTCCGCCTTTTCATCGTCTTTGATTCTTTCTCTTGCTATTGCAAGCATTAATTTAATTCTGTTTTCTTGATTTACCTTTGTTGCTGATGGGTCATAATCAATAGCAACTATATTAGCATTCTTATGGATACTTTTAATTTTCTTCATTACACCCTTACCACAAATATGATTTGGAAGGCATCCAAATGGCTGAGCACATATGATATTTTCATATCCTTCCTCAGTTAATTCCATCATTTCAGCTGTTAAAAGCCAGCCTTCGCCCATTTTTGTTCCATGATGTAATACACCTTCGCTTAAGTCTTTAGTATGAGAAAAATAATTCATAGGAGTAAATTTAGAATTCTTCATTGACTCAATCATTATTTTTTCACGTCTTCTAAAGAACCATAATATTAGCTTAGCAAAGAATGCACTTTTCTTATTTTTACCATAGATTTCATAATCATATATTGTATTATAAACAGAATATAATAAGAAACCATATAGACCTGGTACATTAACCTCAGCATCCTGGCCTACTAAGAAATCCTCTAGATGGTTATTACCTAGTGATGCATATTTAATATAGATTTCTCCAACTATTCCAACCTTAGGCTTTTTATGGGATAAATCTAGTGGAATATTATCAAAGTCCTTTACCATTTCTCTTATGTTCTTTTTAATATCTTTATATTTTCTTCCCTTACCTTTAGCATATTGATCAGATATTTTTTTAATCCAATAATCTGTAAGCTTTTTAGTTTCACCTTTATTTATTTCATATGTTTGGCATTTGTTTCTTAAATACATTAATTCATCTGCGTATGTAATAGCAGAAGAAAGATTTAAAATTAAAGGTAATGTAATTTTAAATCCCGAATCCTTTTCTAGATTAGATGTGTTTAATGAAACAACAGGTATATATCCATATCCTGCCTTTTTTAAGGCCTTTCTTAATAGATGAAGATAATTAGATGCTCTACATCCTCCACCTGTTTGAGTTATCAATAACACAACCTTATCTAAGTCATTTCTATGATTTAGATTATCAATGAATTGACCAATAACTAAAAGGGCAGGGTAGCATGTATCATTATGAACATACTTTAAGCCCTCAGTTACTACATCAGGTCCTTCATTTTTCATTATTTCAACCTTATAGCCAGTTTGACATAATAATGATTCGAATAATGCCATATGGATTGGTAGCATAGAAGGAATTAAAATAGTATGAGTTTTAACCATAGCCTCAGTAAATCTAGGATAATTAAAATCTTCTTCGTATGAATCTTTTTTTAATTCAGCCATTACTTTTCCTCCCTCTTTTGCTTAAGGGCTGAAAATAAGCTTCGTAATCTTATTTTTACAGCACCAAGATTTGTTATTTCATCAATCTTAATTTGAGTATATATTTTTCCTTTTGATTCTAATATTGCTTTACATTCATCTGTTGTAATAGCGTCTACACCACAGCCAAATGATACTAATTGAACTAAATTCATATCATCCTCGTGTGTGCAATATTTAGCAGCAGAATATAATCTTGAATGATAAGTCCATTGATTTAAAACATGAACAGGGAATTTAGAATTTAAATTAGAAATAGATTCCTCACTTATTACATAGGCACCCATAGAAGCTATAAGCTTATCAATTCCATGGTTAACCTGAGGATCCTGATGATATGGTCTTCCTGATAATACAATGATTTCCATATGCTTTTCTCTAGCTTCTTTAATATATTCTTGGCCAATTTTTCTAATGTCAGCTAAATAATTTTCATATTCTAAATATGCCTTATCAGCAGCCTTTTTGATTTCTGATTTAGATATACCCTTAAAATATTTATCTAGTATTACCTTAATTTTCTTATCGAATAAATTTCTTACATCAATTCCAATAAAATCAGAAATGAATGTTACATCATTAATTCTAGATACATTATTTAATATATTTTCTGGATAATAAGCAACGATAGGACAATTATAATGATTATCACCCATATTTTCATCATAATTATATGACATACATGGATAGAAGATTATCTTTTCGCCATCATTTAAAAGCTTTTCAATATGACCATGAACAAGCTTTGCAGGATAGCATACTGTATCTGATGGAATAGTATGCTGACCTAGGCTATATAATTTAGCATCAGAAAAGCCTGATGTTTTAACAGCGAATCCTAATTCTGTAAAGAATGTATACCAAAATGGTAATAGCTCATACATATTTAAAACTAATGGTATAGCAATAGTACCACGCTTTGGATTTTCTATTGGCTTATATGATGCTAATCTTTCTCTATTATATTCATAAATGTTTTTACCCTTTAGGCTTGCTTTTATTCCTAAAGGCTTATCACATTTATTTCCTGATATAAATTTATTTGGATTATTAGCAAATGAATTTATTGTTAGTAGGCAGTGGTTATTACATCCACTACATTGGATGTTTTTAACATCATGCTTAAAATTTAATAAATCATCATGTGATATGATATTTGATTTTGGAAGCTTTAATGATTTAGCATATAATGCCGCACCATAGGCTCCCATTAAGCCTGCGATATTAGGGCATACAACTTCTAAATCTAATTCTCTTTCAAATGCTCTTAAAACAGCCTTATTTAGGAATGTACCACCTTGAACAACAATATGTTCACCTAATGATTCCTTATTGGTTGCACGAATAACCTTATATAAGGCATTCTTAACAACAGAAATAGAAAGACCAGCTGATATATTATCAATAGTCGCTCCATCCTTTTGAGCCTGCTTAACAGATGAATTCATAAATACTGTACATCTAGAGCCTAAATCTACTGGCTTTGGTGCCATTAGGCCAATGTTTGCAAAATCCTTTATATCATATCCTAGCGCGTTAGCGAATGTTTGTAGGAATGAACCACACCCAGAAGAACAAGCTTCATTTAAGAAAATATTTGAAATTGCATTATTTTCAATTTTAAAGCATTTAATATCCTGTCCACCAATATCAATAATGAAATCAACATTTGGCATAAATTTAGCGGCCGCCTTATAGTGAGCCATAGTTTCAACTAAGCCACCATCTAAATTAAAGGCATTTTTAGCTAAATCCTCTCCATATCCAGTTGAGGCAGAGCCTTTTATATTGATATTTGGATATTTTGTATATATTTCAGTTAAAATATCCTTTATTACTGATACAGGGTTTCCTTTATTAGGCTGATATCTATCAAATCTAATATTCCCATCCTCATCAATTAAAACAATCTTTAGAGTAGTAGAACCAGAATCAATACCCATATATAATGGACCATTATAGTTATCTAATGGTAGAGTATCTACCTTAGCTTTAGCATGTCGTATATTAAATTCCTCTAATTCCTTTTCATCCTTAAATAAAGGTGAATTATAAGCATATGTAGCTTTATTAGAAAATTCTACTAAATTGTTGATAGTTTCATTAACATCTAATTCTTCGTTAGCACAATAAGCCGCACCGATAGAAACATAATATAATGAATTTTTAGGGCAGATTCCTTCTGTGTGTAAAACCTCATCAAAGGCTGCCTTTAATTCAGATAGAAAGGTTAAAGGTCCGCCTAAATATGCGACCTTACCCTTTATATCTCTACCTTGAGCTAGGCCACCTACAGTTTGGTTAACTACAGCATGGAAAATAGATGCCGCAACATCAGATTTAGAAGCTCCCTGATTTAAAAGCGGTTGAATATCTGTTTTAGCAAATACACCACATCTAGAAGCGATAGAATATAGCTTTTGATGACCCATGGCTAAGCCATTGATTTCTGTAATATCAACATTTAATAGAGTTGCCATTTGGTCAATAAAGGCACCTGTACCACCAGCACAAGAGCCATTCATTCTAACCTCCATACCATCAGTTAAGAATAGTATTTTGGCATCCTCTCCACCTAATTCGATAATTACATCAGTACCAGGTATTAGCTTATTCGCAGCAATTCTAGTTGCGTAAACCTCCTGTACAAATGGAATATGAGCTCCATCAGCCATACCCATACCAGCAGAGCCTGATATAGCAAGCTTAATCTTATCATCTATAATATTTTGTTCTCTTAATTCTTTTAATTTGGCAATTATGTTATCTTTTATGTGGGAATAATGTCTTTTATAATCTTTATAAATTATATGATCGTTTTCATCCATTACTACACATTTGATTGTTGTAGAACCAACGTCAAGTCCTAATCTAAGCATTGGTTTACCCCCTTTTTAAAATAATATAATGAAAAATCATACCAAATGAAATATATTTCATTTAGAGCAATAATTTTACTTTTACATTATAACACATAAAAAATAAAAATCATTTACAAAAGTTTAGTTTGTGATATTATGCTTTGGATATAAAATTTGTTTGATATAAGCCGTTATTTAAGTTATAATAGTAATGTTTAAAAATATGTTTTTTGTAAAAAAATCATAATTGTTAGAAGAGGTAGTTATGAAAAAGATTAATAAGCTAATTAGTTTATTGCTAGTAATGGTTACTTTCATTACACTTGTAGCATGCTCAGGTGGTGCTGGTGTTAAAGGTATTATGGAAGCAAAGGCAACTACAAACAAGGCAACAATTACTTGTACATTTGAGGCTAATTCTAAATTAGAATCAGGAGATGCCTATCCAATTATTAGACAATATAGTTATGAAAATGGTACAGTAAAGGATACATCTGATACATATAAGAAGGTAACATTTGATAAGAGTAATACAGTAGCAACTGTTGAATTTGATGGTCTTGAATCAAATACAAAATACTTATATAGAATGTATATCAATTATGAATCAACAGATACATTCCTTACTGAAATAGAGGTTACAACATTATCATATGATGATGAAAAGCCAATCGAGATTTCATCTAAGGATGATTTTAAGAATATGACTGATGATAATGATGGTATTTATGTTTTAAATAATGATATCGATTTTGATAACGAGGAATTATCATTATTCAGTGCTGAATCAGAGCCATTTAAGGGAACATTTAATGGTAATGGTCACACAATTAAGAATGTTAAATTATCAAAAACAGCTTTAAGCTTCTATGGTTTATTTGGCTGTACAAAGAATGCTAAAATTTCTAATTTCACATTAGAAAATGTAACAGTAGAATCATCTAGCTTAGGCTCATTCTCTGCTGGTGCTTTAATTGGTAAGGCTGAATCTACAACTGTTTCTGATGTTACTATTAAGAATGTTAATTATACAGTTAGCGTAAGCTCAACTGGTGATTTAAATATTGGTGGTGTTGTTGGTGTATCTGATAAGTCAACATTCACTAAAGTTAAGGCTGAAAATGTAACAATTGATTTTTCTCAAGTTAGATATAAGGTAAATGTAGGCTTATTCGCCGGTGAAATTTCTGGAGATTCTGTTGGTGAGGCAACAATCGATGGAAAGACAAAGAAGGTTGTTACTAACGAGTGTATGGTTAGTGGTAATCTAAAGGGTGATATGAAGTTTACATCATCTACTGAAGGATATTTAAGAGCTTCAGGATTTGTAGGATTTGTAAAGAGCTCATCTAGTGTTATTTATAATTCATATACAGATTCAACAATTATTTTAACTAAGAGCGACTCAGTTGATAAATTCGATTTATCAGTTGGTGGATTCTTAGGCTCTAATAGTGGCTATGTAAATATTTCTAAGTGCTTTGCTAAATGTGATATTCAGGTATCTGCAGGTGATTATGTTACAAGTGAAACATCTGCTGAAGACATTGATACAATTAATGCAAATCAATTAGTAGCTAATGATAGTGATAAGACTGCAGCTGTTGGTGGATTTGCTGGTAGATTAAATAAGACAATCGGTAAGATTAGCGATTGCTATTTCATTGGTAATGTAAAGACATATGCTTTAAATACTAGAAAAGCATCTGATTCTGAAAGAACTAAGTTTGAGGCTAAGACTAATAATAAGATTTCTAGTTTAGCTGTTGGTACTAAAGAGGTAGTTGATGGTATTACATATGAAATTACTGATGAAACAGTATATTATGTAAAAGATAATGATAATTATGTAGTAGCTAATGATGTTGATCCTGATAATTTCCCAACTAATAAGTATTATGTATTAAATGGTGAAGCATATGAATTAGCATCAACATATACACCTAAGGTTTTAACTGCAACTTATTTAGTAGTTGGTGATATTTATGGATTCACAAATTATCAGCCAGCTCCAACTTTATATAATGTAGCTAAGTATCAGGCTTCATCTGATACATCTAGTTTTGAAGAATTCGTTAAGAATTTTATAAATACAATTGATTTATAAAATGGAATAATAGAGCCTTTGGCTCTTTTTCCACTATATAAAAGGAGAGATTTTTATGGGATTAGTAATTTATAATTCATTGACAAATAAAATGGAGGAATTCGTTCCTCAAAATGGTAATAAGGTAAATATGTATGTATGTGGACCTACAGTTTATAACTATATCCATATCGGAAATGCAAGACCTGTTATCTTTTATGATATGATGAGAAGATATTTGAAGTTTTTAGGTTATGACGTAACATATGCTTCAAATATTACAGATGTTGATGATAAGATTATTAAAAAAGCCTTAGAGCAAAACAAAACTGAAAAGGAAATTGCAACATTTTATGAAAATGCCTATTTCGATTCTGTAAAAGAGGTTGGTTCAACAAAGCCAGATTTAATTCCTCATGCTACAGACTATATTGGAGAAATGATTACATTTATCCAAGAGCTAATCGAAAAGGGCTATGCCTATAATGTTGATGGAGATGTTTTCTTTAGAGTTTCTAAGATTAGTGATTATGGATGCCTTTCAAATCAGGTTACTGAGGATTTAGAAAGTGGTGCTAGAATTTCTGTTGATTCTAAGAAGGAATCACCTTTAGATTTCGCTTTATGGAAGAAAACAGATGAGGGTATTAAATGGGATTCTCCATTTGGCGAGGGTAGACCTGGCTGGCATACTGAATGTGTTGTTATGAATCATAAGCTATTTGGTACTGGCTTAGATATTCATGGAGGAGGAATGGATTTAAAGTTCCCACATCATGAAAATGAAATTGCTCAATTTGAGGCTTTATATAAGACTCATTTAGCTAAATATTGGATTCATGTAGGAAGACTAGATTTAGCTGGAGAAAAAATGTCTAAATCATTAGGAAATGTTATTTATGTTAAGGATTTAGAAAATAAGAGAGATGGAATGATTTTAAGAAGCTTAATTTTATTCTCTCCATATCGTTCTATTATTTCTTATAGTGAAGATTTAAAGAATCAATATGTTAAGGAATATGATAAATGGCAAAGAGCTTATAAGCAGGCCTTATATACATTACAATATGAAAATAAGCTTACTGATAAGGTTAATGATTCTGATATAGAAAAATTCAAAGAATATATGAATCAGGATTTCAATGTCCAAAATGTCTTAACATTAGTTAATGATATAGTAAAAGAGATTAATACTAATTTACGTTCAAAGAATTATTTAGAAACTGCAATTAAATTAAATACATTCAAAACTATTTTTGATGTATTAGGTATTAATCTATTTGTAGAAAAGATGAATGATGAAGCATTAGATGCATATACTAAATGGATGGAAGCTAGAAATAATAAGGATTTTGAAACAGCTGATATTTATCGTAATAAGCTTATTGAATGGAAGATTTTATAATGACTGCAAATTCGTATAATGGTCTTTCTCTAGCCTATATTGGTGATGCTATATATGAGCTATATATTAGAAAGTATGTATTATCACTAGGTTATACTAAGGTAAATGATTTACATAAGCATGTAATTAAATTTACTAGTGGAGAGGGTCAAGCATATTGTATACATAAATTTTTAGAATTAAATTTATTAAATGAGGATGAATTAAATATCTTTAAGCGTGGAAGAAATTCTCACGTGAATAGCTCAAGAAAGAATTTAGAGCTAAAGGATTATTTAGATGCCACTGGCTTTGAGGCATTAATGGGATATCTTTATTTAGATAATAAAATTCAAAGATTAGAGGAATTAATTGATAAATGCATCAGTTTAAGAGGTGAAGCAAATGAAAAAGAATTCTAAACTAGAAGACTTAAATGAACAAGAATTAACTGAATATCTAGCTAAAAATTCTGAAGAGGATCTTAAAGCTGATGAAACTACATTAGAGGATGGCTTTGATGCAAACGATCTTGATGAATTTAAGAAAAAGGATGCTATAAATGCTATTCAAAATGAAAATGAAGAGGAAATATCTAAGGCTAAGGTCATTGATGAGGTGGAACTTTTGCCTGAGGCTGAAAGAAAAAGAATTCAAAAAGCTGAAGCTAGTATGAATAGAAAGATTCAAAAGGAGCAATATAAAAAGATTAAGGCTCATAGAAAAGAATTAAGAAAGAATCCTTCTATTTTAAAAAGATATGATGTAGACCCTGAATTTGGTTTACCAACTGAGATTGTTGAGCAAAGAATAATCGATGAAAGAGTAAACAAAACAAATGAAAAGCAAACAAAATCTGTTGGTAAGATTATTGCTGGAAATGTAATATCATTCTTCAATTTTTTAGTATTTGCCTTGGCAACAATTCTAATAATTATTGCTGTTGCGTATAAAAGATTTGAGCCTATAACAGATTTATCATTCTTATTAATTGTAGTTATTAATATTACAATTGGTATCATTCAAGAAATTAGAGCAAAAAAGACAATTGAAAGCTTATCATTAATGAATGAATCAAGTGTCAATGTTATGAGAAATGGTGTCTTAAAGGAAATTAGAACCGATGAGGTTGTTCTTGATGACATTATGATACTAGAAAGTGGTAAGCAGATTTGTGCTGACTCTATTGTTGCCTCAGGTCAAATTGAAGTAAATGAATCATTATTAACTGGTGAATCTGATTCAATTATTAAAAAGGTTGGAGACCCGTTATTTTCTGGTTCATTTGTTATTTCTGGTAAATGTGCTGCTAAGGTAGATAAGGTTGGTAAGGATAATTATATTGAGCAATTATCTAGCCAAGCTAAGATGTATAAAAAGCCAAAGAGTGATTTATTAATTTCTTTAAATAGAATTATTAAATTCATGTTTATCCCAGTTATTATATTTGGTGTTTTATTATTCTTAAGAATGTATTTTAATCAGGATGTTTCATTATTTAATAACATAAGAAGAACTGCTGGTGCGATGGTTGGTATGATTCCATCTGGATTATTCCTAATGTCATCTATTGCACTTTATGTGGGTGTTATTAGATTAGGACAAAAGAATGTATTAGTTCAGGATTTATATTGTATTGAAATGCTTGCGAGAGTAAATTGTATTTGTCTTGATAAAACAGGTACAATTACTGATGGTACAATGGTTGTTAGAAATGTAATTGATTATGAGCAAATTGCAGGTCTAGCAACAAAGAATATTGTATCAGCTATATTAAATGCATTACCAGATAGAAATATGACATCTGATGCATTAATTAATAAATTTGGTTTAAGCAAGAGAATGAAATTTACTGATACAATTCCATTTTCATCTCAAAGAAAATTCCAAGCAGTTACATTTGATAAATATGGAACATTCGCTTTAGGTGCTCCTGAATTTGTTTTAGGAGATGCATATAAGACTGTTTCTAAGGATGTTGAAAAATATGCAAAGCTTGGATATAGAGTTTTATGCTTAGCATATGTTCCTGGTTATATTAAGGACAACAATTTACCTGATGGTGAAATGACTGTTGTTTCTATGATATTAATTGAGGATAACATTAGAGAAAATGCTATTTCAACTATTAAATATTTTAAGGAATCAGGCGTTGATGTTAAGGTTATTTCAGGTGATAACCCTATAACCGTTTCTAAGATTGCTGAGCGTGCTGGTGTACCTAATGCTATTAATTATGTATCATTAGAGGGTATGGATGATAATGAGGTTGCCCGTGCAGCTTTAAAATATACTGTATTTGGACGTGTTTCACCTAGTCAAAAGAGAATTATAGTTTTAGCATTACAGCATGCTGAAAAATGCGTAGCTATGACTGGTGATGGTGTTAATGATATTTTAGCCTTAAGAGCTGCAGACTGCTCAATTGCTTTAGGATCAGGTAGTGAGGCTACAAGATCATGTTCACATTTAGTTTTATTAGATTCTGACTTTGGCTCAATGCCAAGTGTAGTAGCTGAAGGTAGAAGAGTTATCAATAATGTAACATCTGTTGCATCACTATTCCTAACAAAAACTATTTTCTCATTATTACTTGCAATAGTTGCTATATTTACAGGAGTTTATCCTATTACTCCTAAGCAATTAGTTATCATTGATATTTTAGGTATTGGTATTCCATCATTAGTATTAGTAAATGAACCTAATAATAATTCAGTTCAGGGTAAATTCTTAAGCAATGTCTTAAAGAAAGCATTGCCAGGAGCCTTAGTTATTACAATGCTTTCCTTAATAATTTTTATATTAAAGGATATGCTACATTTAGATGATAAGAGTTTAACAACAATTATTGTTATTACAGCATCTCATACATCATTAATGGTATTATTTAAGGCTTGTCATCCATTTACTACAATTAGAAAAATATTATTTACATCATGCTATACTGTATTCTTAATAATGATAATTATGATTCCTAATCTATTAGAATTAAGGCCTATTATTTCATTATTTGATTATTATTCTGATAATCAGGAATTTACATACATGAAGGAATATCCTGAAATAAGTATTTCTACAGCTAATTATTTTGTAGTTAATGGTAAATTAACTAATATTAGAGCTGATGGAGATAAGAAGGTATTAACTCGTTTAGCTAAATCTAAGGATCCTAATAAGGATGCTACATTATTAAATTATTATGCAATTAATGGTGAAGAAACAGATATATTAATTAATATTCCAACAATTAGTTATGATGCTACTGGTAATATTTTTGCTGGTGGATATTTAATTGATGATATTGCATATTATGATGGTATTGAAAATGATTTAATCATTGATAATCATGGTAAGGTATTCCTAAAGGATTATAGTACTCCAATTTATACAACATTAACTAAAGATAATGAATATTATGGCTATAAGATGAATTATGGCGATTATGTAGAGCGTGATGCTAGACGTCAATATTCAATCCTACCTAAGGTTGAAATTGAAAATAATAAATATATCTTTAATGGTGTTGTTCCTCTAGATGGATATTATCCTGTTAGCACAAACATTTCTCAAATCTTTACTGGTGATTCAACTCAAATTACTATTAACCCTAGCACATTTGAGCTATTGATTAATGGCGATCCTGTTAGAAAGGTTTTAAATGATGGTAGTGAGGGTGAAACATATAAGGTTTCTATGCCATTAGTATCTACAACAGGAAATGTTAGAACTGCAGGTGTTGAGCCTAGAAGATTATATTTTGATGCTATTATAACTGGTAAAAATATATTTGAATTATATGGTGTAAAAGAAAAAGTAGATGAATTTGTTAATATGAGAGATTCATATGCTTATACAATATATTCATATGATGATAAGGATGAAAAGGTATATTATACATATTTCGCTGCATATGGGGCAGTATATAAGAATGTATACAAATATCTACCATCTAATGTTTTATCAGGAGAGCCTAATTTAAATGATATAAAGCTTGAACAATACAAAATAGATAATTTCAAATTTGAAAAATTCTATGAAGGTGATTTTAAGGGCTTTTATGATAAACATGGTAATGAAATTACAGTAAATTCTGGTGTTACTCCGCTTTCGTTTAAGGTTGACCCAGATAAGTCTGAATATTCATTCACACAGGTTTTAGTAGCTGGAAATGGTGAATATTTAGATGAAACTGATACAAAGATTTCTTTAAATGAAACTCAATTCGCACCTACTATTTCTATTAGTGATGACCTACATTATGTAATTGGTGGATATTATACTGAATATTCTCATTCTATAGGTACAGATTTAATTGAAGCTTACTATAGTAAAGATAATAAATATTATTTACAATTAGGTAATTATAAGACTACATTTGAGGTTTCTGTTGTAACATCTACTGGTGGTATTGTTACTGCATTAAGTGTTACAAATATTATCTTCTTACTTGCGCTATGCTTAGCTGCAGGACCACTTATGAGATTGTATCAATATGCAATCCCTTGGGGTAAGAAGCAATTTGATAATATTGGAAAGCTTATTAATAAATGGTAAACTAAATGCCGTCTATACGGCATTTTGTTTATTTTGGGTTATATTGAATAATTCTTAGTTATTTGATATAATAATCGCGTATTTTAATTTCTTTGGAGGGGATTTAAATGAGTAAAAAGTTTTATTTAACAACTGCAATAGCTTATACATCATCTAAGCCACATATCGGAAACGTATATGAGGCTATTTTAGCTGACTGTATTGTAAGATATAAAAAGAAGGATGGCTATGATACTTATTTCCAAACAGGTACTGATGAGCATGGTCAAAAGATTGAGCAAAAGGCTTTAAAAATGGGCACTACTCCAAAGGAGCATGTTGATAAGGTATCTAAGGAATTAAGAGATACATATGACATGATGAATGTTAAATATGATCATTTCATTAGAACAACTGATAAGGAACATGAGAAACAGGTAGCTAAGGCATTTGAAAAGATGCTAGCAAAGGGTGATATCTATAAAGGAAAATATGAGGGTTTCTATTGTGTAGATTGTGAATCATATTTTACTGAGAAGGATTTAGTAGATGGATGTTGTCCTGATTGTGGAGCTAAGGTTACTAAGAATAGTGAGGAATGCTATTTCTTAAAGCTAGAGCCATATAGAGAAAGATTATTAAATTATATTAATGATAATCCTATGTTCATTCAGCCTGAATCAAGAAAGAATGAAATGATTAACAATTTCTTAAAGAATCCTATTCCTGATTTATGTGTATCTCGTACATCATATAAATGGGGCATTCCAGTAATTAGTGATCCTAAGCATGTTATTTATGTTTGGATTGATGCATTATTAAATTATATTACTGGCTTAGGATATGATGTTGATGGAAATAATGGTGAATTATATAAGAAATATTGGCCAGCTGATATTCATTTAATTGGTAAGGATATTTTAAGATTCCATACTATTTATTGGCCAATTATGCTAATGAGCCTAGGTTTACCTTTACCTCATCAGGTATTTGGTCATCCATGGATTTTAACAAATCATAATAAGATGAGTAAGTCTAAGGGTAATACTATATATGCAGATGAATTAGTATCATTATTTGGTGTTGATGCTGTAAGATATTATGTATTACATGAAATTCCATTCGCATCTGATGGTAATATCACTTATGAATTAGTATGCGAAAGAAGTAATTCTGATTTAGCTAATACATATGGTAATTTAGTTTCTAGAACAATTGCCATGGTTAAAAAATATTTTGGCGATGATGAAATTAAGGAAAGCCAAAAGACTGCATATGATGACAATTTAAAGAATGTCATTTTAGAATCAGTTAAGAATTATAAGGTATTAATGGATCAATTTAAGGTAGCTGATGCCTTAGAGGAGGTTCAAAAGGCTTTACGTCAAGCTAATAAATATATCGATGAAACAGCTCCTTGGGTTTTAGCAAAGGACGAATCTAAGAAGGAAGAATTAAGAAATGTTTTATATAATTTATTAGAGGCAATTAGAATTTCATCAATTCTATTAGAGCCTGCAATGCCTACAACATCAAATAAGGTATATAATGCATTAAATACTTCTTTAATTAATTTAAGTGATGCTGTATTTGGTCAAGAAAAGTCATATAAGGTATCTCCTTGTGAAATCTTATTTAAGAGATTAGATGTAAACGAAATAATGGCTCAGGTAGAAGAAAAAGAAAAGAAGCTTGAGGAAAAGAAGATTGAAGTTAAGGCTGATGAAAAGCCTGAAATTACAATTGATGATTTCGAAAAGATTGATTTATGCGTAGGAGAAATCCTAGAGGCTAAGAAGCATCCAAAGGCTGATAAGCTTTTAGTATTTAAGATTAATATTGGTACTGAGGTAAGACAAATTGTATCAGGTATTGCTAAATTCTATAATCCAGATGAATTAGTTGGTAAAAAGGTAATTGTTGTTAAGAATTTAAAGGCAATTAAATTAAGAGGCGAGGAATCTCATGGTATGCTACTATGTGGCTCTGATTTAGCTGATTCATATTTAGAATTAGTAAATATTGATAAGTGTAAGCCTGGAGATATTGTTAGATAATATTAAATGTGCTAGGAAACTAGCACATTTTAAATACAATAAGCAGAAAACGCTTTCAAAAGATATATTTGAATCAAATTATTGTATATGTAGGAAAAACTATCATATAATTGATTTAGTTTTTTTATTTGAGGGATAAGGATATGAAAAAGAGAATTTCTTTATTATTATTTGGAGCTTTATTTGCATTTAGCTTGACTTCTTGCGGTGATGAGGCAAAAGCTGATGAGCCTGAAAAGACAACATTAACACAGCCTACTGAGCAAAAATTAAGTGTAAGATTTGTAAAGGATACATTAACATTTGATTATAGTGCTACTAAGGAAGAGGTTGAAAAAGCAGTTATAAATAATGTAGTTACAAATGGTACTGCTAAATTTAGTGATTATAAATTTAGTAATGAAATAAATAACGTTCCGTTATTAATTAGATATAATGGTGTAGATAACTATTATGGTTTTAAAATAAGCTTTGATAATTTATCTGGTAAGAAGCTTTATTTAGATTTAAAAGAGGATTCTTTTGAATTTGATTATGGAGTTACTAAAGAAGAAATCATAGAAGAAATTAAGAAAAATTGTAGTACTAATGGTAAATTATTTATTAGTGATTATTATTTTAAAGAAATGAAATATGATGAATATTTTTATGTTACAATAGATAGTTCAGAAAAAGCTGGCTCTATAAGCAAGCAAGTTAAAATTAAAATTAACACTGAAAAATTAAATTTTGAAATATCTAAAACATCATTTGAATTTGGTCTTAATGCGACTAGTGATGATATTAAGAATGAAATATCAAAATATATTACAACAAATGGTACAGTTACATTCCCTGAAATCAAAACTGGTTCTATTTCTACAAGTGTTATCGTAATTACAGCTTCTAATGCTTTAGAAAGCAAATCATGTAATGTTACTGTAGCAATAAAAGAAAATGCTACAAGTACTGAAGCTTTATCATTAGCATTATCAAAGGAAAGGTTTGAATTTGAAAGTGGAGTAACAGAGGAAGGAATTAAGGATGAAATTGCAAAATTTGTTACTACAAATGCTAGCAATATTGATATAGAAAATGTATCAACTAGTGCTGGTGAATATAACGCAACTGTTATAGGCT
>DJXM01000005.1:0-8040 GCA_002449755.1 Caryophanales bacterium UBA7004 | reverse complement strand
ACGCAACTGTTATAGGCTTGAGAGGAGAAGAGACTGTAACAAAGACTGTAAAGGTTGTTATAAAAGCTCAAGCAAGTCAAGGTGAAGCTTTATCATTAGCATTATCAAAGGAAGAATTTGAATTTGAAAGTGGAACAACAGAGGAAGCAATTAAGGATGAAATTGCTAAATTTGTTACAACAAATGCTAGGTATATTGATATCGAAAATGTATCAACAAGTGTTGGAGAATATAACGCAACTGTTATAGGCTTGAGAGGTGAAGAGAGTGTAACAAAGACTGTAAAGGTTGTTATAAAAGATCAAGCAAATCAAGGTGAAGTGACATTATCATTATCAAAGGAAAACTTTGAATTTGAGTTTGAAGCAACAGAGACAGAAATTAAAAATGAGATTTTAAAATATGTAACATCAAATGGTACTATTTCTTTTTCTGCTATTTCAACTGGTGAAGCAGGGGATCAAACTGTTGTAGTTTATGCAACAATAGGATCAAAGACTAAAACTATCATGGTTAAAGTAACGATAAAAGAAGAGGTTATTGTTACTTTAGATGTTTCTAAAACATCATTTGAATTTGCTTATGGTACAACTACAAATGCAATGCAAAATACTATTAAAGAATTTGTTACTGCAAATGGTATGGTTGCAATTAGAGATTTAACTAGTGAGGCAGGTACTCATACTGTTAAGGTTGACTCAATTATTGGCAATAAAATGAAAACTAAGGAAATTACCGTTGTTGTTAAAGCATCTGGTAATGTAGCATTAGATTTTAAAAAGACATCATTTGAATTCTTATATGGAACTACAAAGGATGAAATGATTGAAGAAATTAAAAATTTTATAATTACAAATGGAACAGTAACAATAGATACATTATATACATATTGTGGAACACAAACTGTTACTGTTAAATCACAATATTTTAATAGTAAAGCAACTAAGACAATTACAGTAACAATTAATCCTGACGATTCTAAGATTAAAGCAACTAAATTGTCAGCTTCATATGATGCAACTAATGGGGTAACGTTTAGTATTACTATAAAAAATGATTCAGGAAAAGAAGTTTCTGGCTTCAATCTTGATGTTTTATGCCATGATGGAACTACTGTTAGAGCATTTAGCACCATTAATTTTACCTTCCCGACACAGTATGGAAGTAGTACAACACTGAAAAATGATGAAGAAAATACTATTAGATTAACACAAAAATATAATTCTACGTTTGTTACTTTCCCACTTGATGAGCTAAGTGGGATGAATGGAATTTATACTGGATATGATCGTGATTTCTTTAAGAATGATCCTCAATTCTATTGGAGACATTATATAACAGAAGTAGTCTATAAGGATTAATAATGAAATTGTGCTAGGAAACTAGCACATTTTTGTTATCTAGTTTTGAATGAATGATTTTAAAGCTATATTTTTGCAATAATGGACACTTTAAATATAAATATTTATTTTTTGAAAATGCTTTTATTTTTTGGCAGTTTCTTTTGTGTTTACCTTTAATTAAATGTATGATAAAATACTATTGCTTGTTAATTTATAAGCATAGCTTATATAGAGTTAATTATTACTTGGAATGGAGAAAGCCTTATGGATAAACTATTTAAACAGGTAAATAATTGTTCTAAGCCATTATCAATTAATGGTTATTTTAATACGCTTTAAGCAACACTAACTTATTTTGGTGTTGTTTTTATTTTTTTGAGGGGATTAAAAATGAAAACTGTTGGTATTTTAGGCGGTGGACAGCTAGGAATGATGCTAGCTGAAGAAGTTAATAAGTTAGGTGGTAAGGCAATTTGCTTAGATCCAAATCCTAAATGTTCTGCATCATTTGTTTGTGATTCTGTTATCGTTTCTAAATATGATGATTTAGATGGACTAAAGAAATTAGGTGAGGCATCTGATGTATTGACCTATGAATTTGAAAATGTTCCTGGTGAGAAATTAAAATTCATAAGAGATACATATAATATTCCACAAGGAATTGAGCCTTTGTTTGATTCACAAAATAGAATTAGAGAAAAGACAAATGCTAAAGAGCATGGCTTAACTCCTCCTAAATTTAAAGCAATTTATAATCTAGAGGATTTAAATCAAGGTATTAAGGAATTAGGATTACCTTGTGTATATAAAACAACTGAGCTTGGTTATGATGGTCATGGTCAGGTTGTAATTAAAAAATTAGATGATATTGAAAAGGTTAAGCCATTCTTAAGTGGTGAAGGAATTTTAGAGGAATTTATTAAATATGATTTTGAAACTTCAGCTATTTTAGTTAGAAGTAAGGAAAAGACTATTTGCTTCCCTATGGGTATCAATAAGCATAAAGAAGGAATCTTAGATTTATGTGTTGTTGATAAGGAGCTTCCTGTATTTAAGAAAATAAAGGATGCGGCAATTAAGTTTATGGAATCATGTAATTATTATGGAATTTTAGCTATTGAATTCTTTGTTAAGGGTGATGAATTCTATTTTAATGAAATGGCACCTAGACCTCATAATTCAGGACATTATACAATTGAGGGCTGTACTACTAATCAGTATAGAGAGCTTGCAAAGTTCTTGCTTGATATACCATTAGAGGAGCCTAAGCTAATATCTCCTACAATTATGAAAAACATTTTAGGCTTTGATTATCAAAATATGAAGAAGCTAGATGATAATAAGGATATTCATATTCATGATTATCATAAAGAAGAAGTTAGAGAAAAGAGAAAGATGGCTCATGTCACATTTACTAATTTGACATTAGCCGATTATGATAAAAATTATAAAAATTTATTTTGTAAAGAAAAGGTAGAAAGTATGGGCAATTATAGAATTTATGTTGAAAAGCTTCCTAAGTTTCAGGTAGAGGCTAAGAGCTTACAGGCTGAATTAAATTTAAATTTAGGTTTAAATCTTGAAAATGTTAGAACTATTAATGTTTATGACTTATTTAATTTTTCAAGTGAATTATTAGAAAAGAGTAGATATCAGGTATTTGGTGAAATCGTTACTGATAATGTAACTGATGAATTAAATTTAGATGGTAAGAAATATATCGCTACAGAATTCTTACCTGGTCAATTTGATCAAAGAGCTTCATCAGCTATTGATTGTTGCAAGCTAATTGACCCTAAGGCAGAAATTAATATTAGATCTGGTAGAATTATTATTTTAGATGATAAGACTACTGATGAAGAAATCGAAAAGATTAAGAAGTATGTTATTAATGCTGTTGAATCTAGAGAAAAGGATTTATCTAAATTAACTGACATGGAGCAGGCTCCTATCGTTCCTGTTAAGGTATTAGAGGGCTTTAGAAAGATTAATCACTTTGGTAGACCTGATTTTGTTAAGAAGATGGGTTTAGCAATGAATGAGGACGATTTAAAGTGTGTTATTGAATACTTTAGAGAAGAAGGAAGAGATCCTTGGGAAACTGAATTAAGAATTCTTGATACATATTGGTCAGACCATTGCCGTCATACAACATTCAATACTGTATTAAAGAGTATTAAGATTGAAAATTCATTTATGAAGAGTGAATTTGAGGAATCTTTAGATCTATATGATAATATTAGAAAGGATTTAAAGAGAGAAAAGAAAAAGAAGTGCTTAATGGATTTAGGTACTATTGGTGGTAGATATCTAAAGGCTATTGGTAAGCTTGATGATATGGAGGTTAGTGAGGAAAATAATGCTTGCTCAATCTTCGTTGATGTAGATGTTGATTCTAAGATTGAAAAGTGGTTATTACAATTCAAGAATGAAACTCATAACCATCCAACAGAAATCGAACCATTCGGTGGTGCATCAACATGTTTAGGTGGTGCTATCCGTGACCCACTTTCTGGTAGAGCCTATGTTTACCAGGCAATGAGAGTAACTGGTGCTGGTAATATTTATGCTGATGTTAAGGATACATTAAAGGGTAAGCTTCCTCAACGTATTATTTCTACTAAGGCAGCAAGTGGTTATTCTTCATATGGTAACCAAATTGGTTTAGCAACAACTCATGTTAGAGAAATCTATCATGATGATTATGTAGCTAAGAGACTTGAGGTTGGTGCTGTTGTAGGTGCTGTACCTGCAGCTAATGTAAGAAGAGAATCTCCAAACCCTGGTGATATCATTTTAGTATTAGGTGGTAGAACTGGTAGAGATGGTATCGGTGGTGCAACTGGTTCATCTAAGGAGCATACAGCTAAATCATTAGAGGTTTGCTCATCTGAGGTTCAAAAGGGAAATGCCCCTGAGGAAAGAAAGATTTCTCATTTATTTAGAAGACCTGAGGTTACAAAATTAATTAAGAAGTCAAATGACTTTGGTGCTGGTGGTGTATCTGTAGCTATCGGTGAATTAGCAGATGGCTTAGATATTAATCTAGATGTTGTTCCTGTTAAGTATTCAGGATTAAATGCAACAGAGGTTGCAATTTCTGAATCACAGGAAAGAATGGCTGTAGTTGTTGAGCCTAAGGATGTAGAAGAATTTAAGAAATATTGTCATGAGGAAAATATCGAGGTTACTGAGGTTGCAACTGTAACAGAAGAGAAGCGTCTAGTAATGCATTATAGAGGAAGAGAAATTGTTAATCTTTCTCGTAAGTTCATTGATTCAGCTGGTGCTGTTCATACAGCAAGAGCTAAGATTGCTGCAGTTGAAAACAAGAACCCATTCTATAAGAAGGATGAGCCTTTAAGAGATAGAGTATTAAATACTTTAAATGACAATAATGTTACAAGCCAAAAGGGCTTAATCGAAATGTTCGATTCAACTATTGGTGCATCTACTGTATTAATGCCATTTGGTGGAAAGACTCAAAGAACAGAAACTCAGGTTTCATGTCAAAAGCTTCCAGTATTAAATGGATTTACAAATACTGCATCTGTAATGGCTTATGGCTATAATCCATATATAGCTGAATATTCTCCATATCATGGAGCTGAATATGCAATCGTTGAAGCTATTTCAAAGGTTGTAGCTTCTGGTGCTAAATATAATAAGATGAGATTCTCTTATCAGGAATATTTTGAAAGAATGGGAGATAAGGAATCTTGGGGTAAGCCTTTAGCTGCATTACTTGGTGCATTAAAGATGCAAAATGAATTTGGTTTACCATCAATTGGTGGTAAGGATTCTATGAGTGGTACATTCCAAAATATTAATGTTCCACCTATGCTAATGGCATTTGGTATTACAACTGTTGATGCAAGAACAGTTATTTCTCCTGAATTTAAAGCAGCAGGACATAAGTTATATTTAATAAAGCATAATGAAAATGAAAACTTTACTCCAAATACTGATGAATTAATGGAAAACTTTGAATATGTAAATAATAATATCGTTGATGGTAATATTATTTCTGCATATGCATTATCATTTGGTGGTATTATCGAGGCTGCATCTAAGATGAGCTTTGGTAATGAAATTGGTTTTGAAATCAATTATGATGAAAAGGAATTAAATAGATATAATTATGGTTCTATTTTAGTTGAAGTTAAAAATGAATTACCTGAATATAAGAATGCGATTTTAATTGGTTCAACTAATGATTCTTTAAATGCTAAATTCAATAATGAGGAATTTACATTAGAGGAATTATATAATGCTAATATTGCAAAATTTAATAAGGTATATAAGGATAAGGGCGATAATAAGTGTGAGCTTATGGATATTAAGCCATTCGATAAGAAGCCAAGCCCATTAGGTGTAAAGAAGACACCAGTTGCATACTTCCCTATTTTCCCTGGTACAAACTGTGATTATGATACATCTAAGCAATTTAAGAGAGCTGGAGCAGAAATTACAACTTCAGTATTTAGGAATTTAACTTCTGATGATGTATTTGAATCTATCCTAGAGATGGAGCAAAAGATTGATGCTTGTGATATCTTTGTATTATCTGGTGGTTTCTCAGCAGGTGATGAGCCAGATGGTTCTGCAAAATTTATTGCAAATGTATTAAATCAAGAGAAGGTTAAAGCTGCAATTAATCGTTTAATTGCTAGAAAGGGTTTAATCCTAGGTATTTGTAATGGATTCCAGGCTTTAGTTAAATCAGGATTATTACCATATGGTAAGATTGGTGAATTAACTAAGGAATCACCTACATTATTCAGAAATGATATTAATAGACACATATCACAAATTGTTTCAACAAAGCTTATGACTAATAAGTCTCCATGGTTAGCTGGCTTAGAATTGGGTCAAATTGATTCTATCGCTGTATCTCATGGTGAAGGTAAATTTGTGGTATCTAAGGAATTAGCAGAAAAGCTAAGAGATGCTGGTCAAATCGCATTCCTATATGTTGATCAAAATGGTAACCCTACAACTGAGGCTCCATATAATCCAAATGGATCTGATTATGCAATTGAAGGTATTGTATCTTTAGATGGTTTAATCTTAGGTAAGATGGGACATTCTGAAAGATATGAAGAAAACTTATTTAAAAATATTTCTGGAAATAAGAAGCAAAATATATTCCAGAATGCAGTAGATTATTTTAAAAATTAATCTTGGGAGAAAAATTATGGAAAAGAAAGAATTATTATACGAAGGAAAAGCAAAACAGGTTTATAGTACAGAAGACCCTAATATCATCATTATGCATTATAAGGATGATGCCACTGCAGGTAATGGTGCGAAGCATGCATTATTTGCTCATAAGGGTGAATTAAATAATAAGATTACAACAATTATTTATAATAGATTAATTAAGGCTGGTATTCCAACTCATTATATTAAGACATTAAATGATACAGATCAGCTTTGTAAAAAGGTTAGTATTTTCCCTTTAGAGGTAATTGTAAGAAATACAATTGCTGGTTCAATGGCTAAAAGATTAGGAATTAAAGAGGGTACTGTTCCTTCAAATGTAATTTTTGAGATTTGCTACAAGAATGATGCTTTAGGCGATCCATTAATTAATGATCATCATGCGGTTGCAGTTGGTGCTGCAACCTATGATGAATTAAATAAGATTTATGAATTAACTGGTAAGGTAAATAAGGAATTAAAGGCTATGTTTGCTGAAATCGGTGTTAATTTAATTGATTTTAAGGTTGAATTTGGTAGAACAGCTGATGGTGAAATTGTTCTTGCTGATGAGATTTCACCAGACTGCTGCAGACTTTGGGATGCAAAGACTAATGATCATCTAGATAAGGATAGATTTAGACGTGATTTAGGTGATGTTATGGGCGCTTATGTTGAAATCTTAAAGCGTTTAGAAACATTAAAGTAAGAATTTAGGAGGATAGAACTATGGGTTCAAAGGCATATGCTGCAGGTGGCGTAGATTTAGAGGCTGGATACGAAGCAGTTAGAAGATATAAGAAGCACGTTACTGCAACAAATAGATTAGGTTGTGTATCAAACATTGGTTCATTTGGTGGAATGTTTGATTTAACTAAATTAAATTATAAGGAGCCAATGCTTGTATCAGGTACTGATGGTGTTGGAACAAAATTAAAATTAGCATTTGAGATGGATAAGCATGATACTATTGGTATTGATGCAGTTGCTATGTGTGTTAATGATGTTTTAGCACAAGGAGCTGAGCCTTTATTCTTCTTAGATTATGTAGCTTTAGGTAAGGCTATTCCAGAAAAGCTTGAAAGAATCGTTAAGGGTGTAAGTGATGGCTGTATTCAAGCTGGCTGTGCATTAATCGGTGGTGAGACTGCTGAAATGCCTGGTATGTATTCTGATGGCGAATATGATATCGCAGGCTTTGCTGTTGGTGTTGTTGAAAAATCTAAGCTAATTGATGATTCTAAGGTTAAGGTTGGAGATATCCTAGTTGGTATTGCATCTAGTGGTGTTCATTCTAACGGATTCTCATTAGTTAGAAAGATTATTGCTGATAACAATGTTGATTTACATGCATATAATGAAGAATTAGGTGGAGTTGCAGGAGAGGTATTCCTAACACCTACTAGAATTTATTGTAAGCAGGTTTTAGATGTAATTAAGAATGTTGATGTTCATGGTGTTGCTCATATTACTGGTGGTGGATTTGATGAAAATA
>DJXM01000056.1 GCA_002449755.1 Caryophanales bacterium UBA7004 | reverse complement strand
ATATTAATTTATATAATAAGCTTGAGGTGAGACAAATGGAAATAATTAAAATAAACAATATAACAAAAAATTATAAAAATATAAAAGCTTTAAATAATATAAGCCTTTCTATTAACGAAGGTGAATTATATGGTTTACTTGGAGTAAATGGTGCTGGTAAAACAACATTACTTAAAATATTATCTGGATTAACTAATCAAACAAATGGTGAATTCATTGTTGATGGATTTACTAATAATAATATGGATGAAATAAAAAGAATAATAGATATTTCTCCTCAAGAAAGTGCTGTTGCTAAAAATTTAACTGTATTAGAAAATTTAAAATTTTTCCAAGATTTATATAATCAAAAGGATGATAATTATTTAAAAGAAATAATTGATGATTTAGGATTAAATGAAGTAATAAACCAAAGAGCTAAAACATTATCTGGTGGTTATCAAAGAAGATTATCAATCGCGTTAGGATTAATATCTAAGCCTAAAATATTATTATTAGATGAACCAACATTAGGATTAGATGTTATCGCTAGAAGAGAACTATGGAAAATCGTTAATAAATTTAAAGGTAAAATAACTATTATATTAACATCACATTACTTAGAAGAAATTGAAGCATTATGTGATAGAGTTGCAATATTATCAAAGGGTAATTTATTAATTGAAGGAACAATTAATGAAATAAAAGAAAAAGCAAATGAATCCTCATTTGAAGAAGCATTTGTAAAAATTATAGGAGGTATAGATTAATGAGAACTATAGTGTTCATGAAAAGAAATTTAAAAGAAATGACAAGAGATCCTTTAATTTATATCTTTTGCTTAGGCTTTCCTATTATTATGGTATTAATGTTTCAAATTATATTAAAATATGCAGGTGATAATGTATCTATTTTTGAAGTTAAAAGCTTAATACCTGGTATTATGATGTTTTCATATTCAATGCTAATGCTAATAGCTGCTTTATTAATTTCTAAGGATAAAACAAGCTCATTTCTAAAAAGATTATATACATCACCTATGAAAAGTCATAATTATATTATTGGCTATTTTGTTCCATTTTTTATAATTGGAATAATTCAATCTATTATTTGTATAATATTAGGATATATCTGTGGTGCTATTTCTAACACAGGTTTTATACCTTTTCCTAATGGCTTATTATTGATATTAGAAATGATTCCTATTATGTCTAGTAATATTTTTATTGGAATGATTTTAGCTACTTTACTAAATGAAAAATCAGCTCCTGCAGTTACATCTATATTTATTTCATTATCTGGTATCATTGGTGGTGCTTGGATGCCGCTTGAGACAATGGGTGATTTTGAGAAGGTTGCAGAATGCTTACCATTCTATCCTTCAGTATATTTAGGTAGAGTAATAACAGAGGCAAAACATACAATACCTGATTTAAATGGAAATCCTGTTTATTATTCATTTAGTGATAGAGGTGTAATGTTTTTATTAATTATATTTGGATATTTAATTATAACAGGATTATTAACTATTCTATTTTTCAATAAGAAATTAAAAAAGGATTGTTAATATAGTATAATCATTTAAGAGGTGAATCTCATGAAATGTTATACATATATTAAAGAGGATGAAGAAGAAAGAGTATTAATTTATGCTCATGATAGAACTAGGCTTGTAGATGATATAGAATCGCTAGTTTTATCATCAGGAATCGATTTAACTGGTAGTTATGATAATGAAATAATAAAAATAGATATTAATGATGTAGTATGCTTTATATCAGAAAATAATAAAGTATATGCTTTAGTTGGAGATAAGAAATATCAAATAAAATATAGATTATATCAAATTGAAGAATTAAATTTGAATATATTTATTAAAGTAAATCAATCCTGTTTAGCTAACAAAACTAAAATAAAAAGATTTGAATCAACAATTGGTGGTTCTTTAAAGGTAGTATTTAATAATGAATATGTAGATTTTATAGCTAGAAGAGAATTAAAAAATGTTAAGAAAAGGATGGGATTATAATATGAATATATATGTAAAAGAATTCTTTAAAAGAGGATTAATGTTTTCTGGATTTGGCCCTATTGTTGCCGGAATTGTATATTTATGTATTGAGTCATCAGGTGTAGATTTAAAGCTTACTGCAGGCACTATATTTTTAGCAATAATAACAACATATATAATTGCCTTTGTTCAGGCTGGAAGCAGCGTATTTAATCAAATTGATACTTGGCCTAAGGCTAAAAGCTTATTCTTTCAAATGACATCAATCTATATTGTTTATATGGGTGGTTATTTAATTAATAATTGGATTCCTTTTAAAATAGAAGTGATTGTTATATTTACAAGTGTTTATGTAACTGCATATTTAGCAATATGGTTGACTATATATTTAATTACTAAAAATATGACTAAAAAACTAAATGATAAATTAAATTCTAGTGAATTTGAGTCAAGATAGAGACCTAGCAATAGGTCTTTTTCAATTAACAAATATTTTTCAATTTGAAATGTAAAAAATTATTCATTTAAATAAAAAGCATTATATAATATTAATTGTGAATTTCTACAAAATTATAATTTATAAGGAAATAATGTTTTGGGTATGAGGGGTTTGTAAGGAAAGTGAAAAAATGTATTTATTGTCATAATGAAATAGATGATGATGTAAGATTTTGTCCTATTTGTGGTGGAAATAATGATATAACCTATGGCAGTGATAATAATGAAAAGGTAAGTATTAATTCAATTTATAATTTGATTCGTCATGTCAAATTTTTCTATGGTCATATTGCGTTAATTATTGGATCACTTATTGCTGCTATAACTTTAATTACTTTAAGTATTAATAACTTAAATGTTGGAAGCATGGATATAGTTAAGGTAGAAGGAACTGTAACTGAGATATATGAAAGAACTAGATATGACGAGAATTTCGAAAAGGACGTCACAGAATACTATTATGTGATTTCTTATGAATATGCTGATAAGGAATATACATATAATACCCAAGAGGGAATTAGCAGTAAGGGTGAAATTGGTTCTAAATTTGATCTATACATATTATCAAATCATCCTGAAGCTGCTGAAATGGTTTCTCCACAAGGAATAGCAGTAGTAGGTAAGGTAGCATTAGGCTTTGGAATTTTAATGGCAATAGTATGTATTGCTAATATATTCATTGTTTCCTATAAATTTGTTATTGCATATAAAAGAGATTAATTTGTGGGAAGTTTATTATTAGCATTAATTCTTTATGGTTTTCATAAGGCATATGAAAATTGAAATAATTGGTATAATTTAAACGAGGGAAAAGAAAAATGAAAATTCTAAAGAAAGCATTATTAGCATTAGGTTTATGCTCCTTATCATTATTAACATTCTCATGTAATGATAAGGAAGATGAATTAGTAAAATCAGAAAGAAGAGAAATAACAATAACAGAGCATGTCGATTCTAAATATGTACAGCCAGAGGATTTGGACTTTACATATAATAAAACTGGCAATAATGAATATTTAGAAGTTTGTTATATTGGTCCTAATCGTGAAGAAATTAATATTGCTTCAGAATATGGAGGAATTAAAGTGTTAGGCTATATTGATCTTAATGCTTATCCACCTTTAAATAATGTAACTAAAAAACTGATTTTGCCAGATACAATTGAGATGATTGATGGTTATATGTGTAATAGATTTTTATCTTTAGAAGAATTAGTTTTACCAAAAAATTTGAAATATATTGGTCCATATACTTTAAGAATAAATACTTTAAAGAGCATTAGTATATCATCAGAAAATGGATATTATAAGGTATTAGATAATAAATTATATGATGTAAAAAATAATCGATTAATTAAAGCTTTTAATATAAATGATGATGAAATTACTATCTCAGGATGTAAGCAAATAGGAGATATGGCTTTTTATAAAACAAATTTAAAATCAATAATATTTGATGAAGAAATAGAAGAAATTTCAGGTGATTCAATTTCTTATAATGATTCATTAGAATCAATTACATTACCATCAACATTAAAAAAATTTGTTGTTTCTTATCATTCTAGAAGAATTCCAGATGATTATAGAACATATACTATCTTTAATAATAATTCTAATTTAAAAACAATTTATAATTATTCTAATGTTGAATTAGATTTAAGTGATAAAGGTATTGAAGTAATAAAAATGAATAAATAGGATTGGAAAATGTTAGTAGGTACTAAGTGCTTATTAGCATTTTTTGTTCAAGTTTGGAGTATAAATTTACAAATGAATATGATATACTGCGTTATATTAAATCTAGTAGGTCAAATTCATTTAAAGTATAATAATTATGAAGGTGATCATATGAAAATAATAAATGATTATTTAAGATATATTGAGGCTAAGGATGCCCCTTTATCATCAAATGTATTCTTGATTGAAGGTATAAAAAACACTTATATTTTTGATGTTGGGTCAAATAAATTATCTAGAGAAGAAATTAAAAAAATCAAAAATAAATCTATTATTATTTCACATTTTCATCAGGATCATATGGAGAATTTAAAATTCTTTATTGATGAAGAATATGATTTATATATAGGTGATTATACATATAAGATATTAGGATACGGGAATGTAATAAGAGATAAATATGAAATTAATGATGGTGTTAATTTAAAAATTATTTCGATTACCAATTCTCATGCTAAAGGAAGCTTAGGTGTAATTATTAATAATGAATATTTATTAATAGGAGATTCATTAGATGGTAATAGAAATGGATTTAATGTTTCTTTATTATATGATGAAATTAAATTATTAAAGGAATTAGACTATAAATATATATTAAATGGTCATAATAATGAGATATTAAATAAGAAAGATGTTATAGATGAATTAGAATTAATATATTCAAAGAGAATTAAAAATAAACCATATATTGGCTATGATTTATTAATGAATTTATAAAAAAACACTTATTTAAATCGATAGTATTTTGAATTGGCACATAAATATGTTATGATTAATCTATAGATTATCGATTAAGAAATTGGGTGTTATATATGTATAAGGAATCAGATTTGGTCAAATATGATTATTTTTCTAATATCTTAAAATCAGAAAGAATTGAGCATGTTATTGATTCATTAACAGGATTAATTAATAGAAAATATATTCTAGATTTTGTTAGAGATCTGATAAATAGAAATATAAAATTTACGCTTGCTATGCTAGACTTAGATGATTTTAAATTAGTAAATGATAAATATGGTCATGCGGTTGGAGACTATGTATTAGAGCATTTTGGGAATGATTTATTAAATTTCGTTGGAAGAAAAGGCCTTGTAGGAAGATATGGTGGAGATGAATTTATAATCGTTTTATTAGGAATAAATGATTATGATTCATTACATGAATTTTACGACCAAATGTTTCATTCTGGTATTGTATTAAGAAAGAATTATAAATTAAATAATGATATAAATATTTATATTACAGGAACTATTGGAAGTGCATTTTATCCTAAGGATGCGGATTCATATGATGATTTATTTTTAATGATTGATAAAACATTATATAGAGGAAAAACTAAGGGAAGAAATTGCTACATCATTTATGTAGAGGAGAAGCATAAGGATTTAGTTATTCAAAAAATGCATAATGATGACCTTCCTACTATGATGTCTATAATAAGTACAACATTCAACACTAATTTTGACCCATTAACTAAGGTAATGGATACATCTAATTATTTGAAGGATAATTTAGATTTAGATAATATATTTATAATAGATAAAAATAATATATTATATGATGCATTGAATTTAAAAATTTTAAGTAAAAATGCAGATTTATCTAATATAGTATTTAAAAATGAAAGAGCTCAAATAGAATATAGGCCAGATGTTTTTAAGCTAAGCTTTGGTAATGATATTAAAGAATTAGGCCTAGCATCATTATTAATGACTAGATTAAAAGTTCGAAACCAAATATATGGATATTTAATTTTTGCATTAAAAAGAAATGGCAAGGTTTGGGATACAAATGAAATATCTATATTAATGTATTATAGTAAGGTTATAACATTAGAATTAGTTTTAAATAATGAATAAGAAAAAATAGCATTTATGTATCAACATAATTGCTATTTTTATTTTTAAAATATATAATATTTTAAAAGAACGGGGTTGATCATATGAACGAAATTAAGTGTCCACATTGTGGAAAGGTATTTAGTGTTGATGAATCTGAATATGCTTTATTATTATCTCAGGTTAAAAACAATGAATTCCATAAGGAGCTTGAGGAAAGAGAAAAGAATATTAAGGAAAGTAATAAAAATTTAATTGATTTAGAAAAATCAAAATTAGAGAATAAATATAATTTAGATCTAGCTAAATTAAATGAAGAAATTACCGAATTAAAGGCAAAGCTTTTAAATGCTTCTAAGGATAAGGAAATAGCTTTAAATGAGGCAATGGTTAAAAAGAATGAAGAAATTAATTCATTGAATAATAATATTACTGAATTAAAGCATAGGCTTGAATCTAGTAAGAAGGACCAGGATTTAGCTATAAGTATAGCAATAGCTAAAAAGAATGAGGAATTAAATAATAAAAATATAGAAATAGAAAAATTAAATGGTGAAAAGGAAAACCAAAGAAATTTAGCTATTGTTAATGAAAATAATATAAAAAGAGAATATGAAACTAAATTAAAGGATAAGGATTTAGAAATTGCTTATTATAAAGATTTAAAAACAAGAATGTCAACTAAGATGATTGGTGAAACATTGGAGCAGCATTGTGAAATATCATTTAATCAATTAAGAATGACTGCATTCCCTAATGCTTATTTTGAAAAGGATAATGATGCTAAAACAGGTAGTAAGGGTGATTATATCTTTAGAGAATCTAAGGATGGTGTTGAATTCATTTCTATTATGTTTGAAATGAAAAACGAAATGGATGAAACAGCTACTAAGCATAAGAATGAGGATTTCTTTAAGGAATTAGATAAGGATAGAAATGAAAAGAATTGTGAATATGCAGTTTTAGTTTCTATGCTAGAAGCTAATAATGAATTATATAACCAGGGTATTGTAGATGTATCATATAGATATCCTAAGATGTATGTAATAAGACCTCAATTCTTTATTCCTATGATTACATTATTAAGAAATGCTGCATTAAATTCCTTATCATATAAGGAGGAGCTAATAGAGGCTCGAGCTCAGAATTTAGACATTACTCATTTTGAAGAGGCAATGGAGGATTTTAAGGATAAGTTCGGAAGAAATTATAGAATTGCGAGTGATAAATTTGCTAAGGCTATAGAGGAAATAGATAAGACAATTGATCATTTAAATAAAACTAAGGAAGCCCTATTATCATCTGAAAATAATTTAAGATTAGCTAATGATAAGGCACAGGATTTAAGTATAAAAAAATTAACAAAGAACAATCCTACAATGGCTCAAAAATTTGAAGATTTAAAAAATAAGGACTAATTTATGAAAATAATAATTGTAAAGGGAGATATAACTACTGCTATAACTGACGCGATTGTTTGTGCAGCAAATTCAAGGCTTCAGCCATCTAGTGGTGAATGTGGTGCTATATTTAATGCGGCTGGATATGATGAATTAAAGGAAGCATTAGGTAAATATGGATATACTAAGCCAGGGGATGCAGTAATAACAGAAGGATTTAAATTAAATTCTAAATATATAATTCACGCAGTAGGTCCAATCTATAAGGAAAATAGAGATGATGATTTATTATTAGCAGAGGCTTATATTAATTCATTAAATTTAGCTATAGATAATAATTGTTTAACTATTGCTTTCCCAGCTTTATCTACAGGATTATATAATTACCCTTATGAATTAGCAGCAAATATAGCAATATCTACATTATATGAATTTAAAAAGAATCATGATAATGATTTGGCTTATGTTTATATTTATTGCTATGACGATGAAATATATAAGGTATTTTTAGATACAGAATATAAATATGTTAATGATTGGAAAAGAAATATTAATGATATAGTTAAATTAGGTGAAAGCCTAAAGGATAGAGATTTAAGGGTTCAATCATTTAAAAACACAAGAGATTTATATTTAAATGATAAATCATTAATAAAAGCAATTAAATATTCTAAGAAGAATACTAAATTATATTTAGAGGGCTTTGAATCAGAAAATAAGAAAATAAAAAACGGAAAAATAATATTTGAAAGATTATCTAGCCTAGACGCAATAAAAAAATATAAGGATGAGGAAAATATTGGCTTATTAAATTTCGCATCAGGAACTCATCCTGGTGGTGGAGTTTTAAACGGAGCTAATGCTCAAGAGGAATCATTATGTAGAGCATCTACATTATATAAATGCCTAAATGATGAAACAGGATATTTATATGAGAATTTTTATGGATATCATAAGGAAAAGGGCAATTTATATTCTGATAGAATAATATATTCACCCAATATCATTGTTTTTAAAAATGATGATAAGGAAAATACATTAATGATTAAAGACGATTGGTATTCAACGAATGTTATAAGTAGTGCTGCTCCAAATCTAAGAAATGATATTATAAGTGATAATGATTTATATAATATTATTTTACCTAGAATTAAAAATATATTAGAGGTAGCCATAGATAATAATATAGATGTATTAGTATTAGGAGCCTTTGGCTGTGGTGCTTTTTCTAATAATACATTAGTTAATGCTAAAGCATTTAAGGAAATGTTAACTGAATATTTAAAATACTTTAGAAAAATAATTTTTGCTATACCAGATATAGATAATGAGAAATCAGCAAATTATCGTATATTTGAAAATATTTTAAAATAATAAGGAGAGATAGAATCATGTCTAATTTAAATAAATTAATGAATTTAATAACAAAAGAGCCATGTATTCTAATATGTGATAATGATACAAAGATGATGATTCTATCTAAATTAGATTTTATTTCTGACATTACATTTAAAACTGTAAGTGAGGCAGAAAGAGATTTATTAGGATATTATGATGATATAGTAGTTTATCTAATTAAGCATAAATTAAATGTTAAATATGATAGAGCTAAATTGATTTATGATTCATTAATAATTGGTGAAATTATAAGTGATGATACATTAAATTTAAAAGATGAATTAAAGGATTATTATCATAATAAAATTAATTATAATAAAAGAATTATATTGGCTTCGAAGCCATCAAGGCTATTAGAATATGCATTAAAGAATTATGATTATTCAATATTTGAATATGAGAATAATAACAATATTTATGGCTTTAAATATAATGATATTATTAGTGAGGTAGAGGCTTTAGCCTACCATTTATCTAAAATATATAAAGAGAATAATTGTAATAATTTTGATGATTTTGTTATTTATATTGGAGATAGCGAATATTTAGGTGTAATAGAGGATGTATTTAGCTTTTATGGAATTCCTTTATCTTATGAATTGAGCACATCATTATATCAAATACCTAAGATTAAGGAATTAGTAGATAATTCTGAATTAGATTCAATAGATTTATCTAATATCCATGATAATGAATTAAAAAATGCTTTTATTAAATGCTATAACAAGCTAGTTTTAATAGATTTTAATAAGGATGATTTAATAGATGAATTAGATAATTGTGCTATAAGAAAAACGACTAAGGGTGTAGCAATTAAAAATGCATCTAGCATAAATCCTATGTATAAATATACATTTATTTTAGGATTTACATTTAAAAACATTCCATCTATTCATAAGGATGACCTATATTATAGCGATAATATTTTAGATAAATATAATATCAATACATCATTTAAGGAAAATAAAAAGGAAAAGGAATATTTTATTAAATCATTAATGGCAATGAATTTAGTATATATTAGCTATTCATTAAATGGTATTACAGGTAAATATACAGAAAATGATTTATTAGATAATGTTATTAAATTTAATGAGGATAATGAATATAAATTTAAATATTCAATTAAAAGAGCTAAGCTTGATTATAATAAAGCAATTGAGCAAAGAATGCTAACAGGAGAAGAAAATGAATATTTAGAATCATATAGAAGGGTCTTTGGTAATAAGATTCAATATGATTCTAGCTATAATGGCATTGATGCTGATCTAGTTAAAAATAAGGTGCTTAATGATGGAATAATGAATGTTTCATATTCTAAATTAGAAAAATATTATAGCTGTCCTTTTAGCTATTATTGTGATTATATTTTAAAAATTGGTTTATTTAAAAATACTGCAGACGTAGGTAATGTATTACATTTATTCTTAGAAAAATATTTTAATAATAAGGATTATACATTAGATATGGCAATAGAGGAATATAATAAGACTAATCCTGAGCCTTTTATTTTAAGAGAGCCTTATAAAACTAAATATCAAAATATTATTGATAAATTGCTAGAGGAAATAGAAAACGAAAATAATGATTATAATTTAAAGCTAGTAGGTACTGAGCTTGAAAAGGAATTGATTTTAGATTCTGATCCATCAATTCATTTAGTAGGAAAAATCGATAAGGTAATGGATAAGGATGGAAAGAGAGTTATTTTCGATTATAAGAGTGGCTCTAAGATCTCTTTACAGCTAGACCCATCATTGAATATTGATAATAAAACAAGTGATTATTATAAGAAGTACCAATTATTTATCTATTTATTATTTGAGAATGTTAAATATGAGGATTTTGAGGGCGTATTTTATCAAAGAATTATGCCAAAGAATAAGGATGATTTAAAGGAAATAGAGGATAATAAATTCTTTAAGCCATATGGCTATAAGGATTTATTATCTACGCTACCATTTTCATCAGGTGAAAATAAAAAGGATGCTGGTGCTATAAATAAGGAACAATACGATAAGGTTATAGAGGATACTAATGATTTAATTATTAAATTTAAAAACAATATTTTAAATGCTAGATTTGATATTAAGCCATTAGATGGAAGCTGTAAATTTTGTAATTATAAGAATGTTTGTTATTATTCATTTAAAGAGGATGGTGATAGTGATGAGTAAGCCTACTAAAGACCAGCAAAAAATTATAGATGCTCCAGTTTCTAATATGCTAGTTAGTGCTGGTGCTGGATGTGGTAAATCAACTGTTTTAACAGCGCGAATTATCAAAAGAATTAAGGAAGGTAATTTATCAATTAAAAACTTAATTGTTTTATCTTTTACTAATGCTTCAGCAAATGATATTAGAAAGAAGATAAAAAAGGCATTAAAGGGCGAATTAGCTACTAATCCTAGGCTAGTAGATGAATATGATTATGTTGAGCAATCTAATATTTCTACATTTGATTCACTATGCCATAATTATTTTAATAAATATGCTTATAAGCTAGGATTAAAATCAAATATTAATATTTTAGATGGAACTGAATATTCATTTATTTTAAATGAAATAATAGATAATGTAATAGATAGGTATTATGATAATTCAGATTTTGTTAAATTATTAGATATGCTAACTATAAGAGATGATTCTAATTTTAAGGATTCTTTATATAATTTCTTTGTTTCAAAGGTTAATAATTCTGTAGATTCAAAATTATTTTTAAATAATATGATTGAATCTACTAAAAGTAATTCAACTAAGCTAATTGATAATTATAAGAACGAAAAAAATAAAATCATTAATGAAATAAAAATGGCTTATATGGATTCATCTATAGATGAGGACGCAGATATTGTTTTTAGAAGCTTTATTGATCCTATATTAGAAGCAAATAATTGGTTAGACTTGGAAGATTTTAGATTAAATATAAAGGATTTACCAGGAAGAAATAGAAAGCCATTTGCTGGTAAAAATAATCCTAATGGAGAATTCCACAAGATTTTTAAGCCTTTATTAGAAAAATATTTAGATTATAATAATTCAATTAAATCATTATTAGAGGAATTAGATAGCACATTAAATTATTCTAAATTAATTAAGGATATATGCTTAGATATTTTAAATCAATATGAGGAATACTGTAAAATACATAATGCATTTACATTTAACGATGTTGCTAAAATGGTAATTAGAATATTAAATGAAAATGATGATGTATTAAATGAAATAAAGGATAATATAACTGAAATTTATGTTGATGAATATCAGGATACATCTAATATCCAGGAGGAATTAATTAATTTAATTTCAAATAATAATTTGATTGTTGTTGGTGATGTTAAGCAATCTATTTATAGATTTAGAGATGCTAACCCTAATATTTTTAAAAGAAAATTTGATTTGTATGGAAAAAATATTGGTGGAGCTAGAATAGATTTAAAGGATAATTTTAGATCTAGAGTAGAGGTATTAGAGGAAATTAATTCCATCTTTGATTTATTAATGACAGAGGATTTTGATGGAATTAATTATAGGCTTGAGCATAGATTAAATCCAGGAAATAAGGATTTTAGTAATGAAAATCCTGGGATTGAATTCTATCATGTTATTCATAAGGTTGAGATTGATGGAAAGCTTAAGGAAAGATTAAAATCTGAGATTGTTAGCGAAACATTTGAAAGAGTTTTAAAAGATATTAAATATAAAATGAATAATGATTCCTCATTAAAATATTCAGATTTTTCAGTTATTGTTAGAAATAAGGGATATTTCAATACATATTCTAAAATAGCTGAAAAATATGATATGCCTCTTGTATGTGAGGCATCAAAGCCTTTCATTAGAAATACTGAAATAATGGTATTAAATTCTATTATTAATTATTTAGTAGATAGAAGTGATATTTATAAGGTTTCTATTTTACGTTCATTTTTATTTAATATAACAGACCAAGAAATAATTGATAATAGAAATGGAAATAATTCAAATAGAGTTGATGAGGCTTTAGGATTATTAAAGGAATTAATGCTTATAAAGGATAATATTACATTATATGATTTATTAAAGGAAATCTATTTTAAATTTAATTTCTTTGAATCTATTCATAAATTAGATGATCCAATTGGAGCTGAAAAAAGATTATTATATATGCTTGAAATATCAAATACATATATGAGCTTAGGATGGACATATAAGGAATTAGCCATTTATTTAAATAATTTAAATGCTCCATCATTACGTCGTGAATTAGATATATCATATGATTCTAATGATTCATTTAATGAGGATGCGATTAGCTTAATTACTATTCATAAATCTAAAGGATTAGAATATAAATATATTTATTTTATTGAAACTGATAGTAAAGTTGGAAAAATAGATGATAATGCAATTTCATATCATGATGATGTAGGATTATCTATTAAGCCACTAAGAGGTTCAAGCTTTATTAATAAAAAAATTAATGAGCTTAATAGATTAGAGCAGCTATATGAGGATTTAAGATTATTATATGTTTGCTTAACTAGAGCTAAAAATGGAATTGTTGTTTTTACTAATAGTGAAAATAATGGAGACGAAACTAAGCTAGTAGATTTTGTTGATAAGGATTTAAAAAAGGATTTTAAAACATATGATGATATGCTTATGAGTGCTTTTGCATCATATAAGGAAGAAGAAACTAAGGATGTAATATTTGAAAAGGCAGAAAATAAAAAGGAAATTAAAGAGATTTCCTTTGATAATTTAGATATTGATATTAAAGCATATGATTTATCTAAAGCTTCTCATGGAATTGAAAATATAATTGATAGGAAAACAGCATTATCACTTAAGTATGGTACAATGATGCATAAGATATTAGAGAATATGGATTTTGATAATCCAGATTATACTGATATAGATTTAAGATATGCTAATAAGATTAAGGATTTCATTAATAATTTAGGATTAATGTGTAATGAGAAGCCTATTAAATATTACAAGGAATATGAATTAAAAATTAATGATACAACTGGTTCTATAGATTTATTAGTTGAAACAGCTAATAGCTTTATTGTAATAGATTATAAATCTAAAGATATTGATAAGGATTATTATAATAAGCAGGTTAGAACCTATATAGATGCGATATCTAAAAAAACTACTAAAAGGGTCTTAGGTTTTTTATATTCAATTGAGGATTCTAAATATAGAGCTTTATAGTATTAATTTGACTTTTTAGAGTACTTAAAGTAATATTATTATATAAAATCCGATTAATTAGGTGGTGTTTTTATGGATGAGGAATTTTTTGACGATAGGGTTGATCATTTCGATAATTTAACAGATTTATATAATAGAGATGTAATTGTTGAATATGTAGGCAAATTAATTAGTGAAAACAAGAAATTTGCATTAACTATAATAGACCTAGATAATTTTAAATATGTAAATGATGGATATGGCCATTTATTCGGAGACCATGTTTTGAAGCAGTATGCTGAAGCCTTAAAGAAGATTTTTAAGGGTAGAGGTGTTCTTGGTAGATATGGTGGAGATGAATTCTTTGGCGTCTTAGAAAACGTAGAGGATTATGATGATTTATGGAGATTCCTACATGAAATATTAGGTACACCTAATTTACTTGAGGATAAGAAGCTAAGAGAAATGGGAATAACTTGTACTATTGGTTCTTCAAGATTCCCTAAGGATGCCACTAAAATTGATGATTTATTTGAATTAGCAGATAAGGCTTTATATAGAGGCAAGATGAAGGGTAGAAATTGCTTCATTATTTATCTTCCTGAGAAGCATGCTAATATTAATTTAAAGACTGAAAGAGATAAGGTTGTAAGCTCAATGTATTTACATTCAAAGGTATTTAATGCCTTAAGTAGAACTAAGAATGTAGCTACAACTGTAAAGGAAACTATTAATTTCTTAGGTAATTATTTTATGATTGATCATTTATGCCTAATGGATGATAAGAAGCTATATTGTGAATATTATCATCCTTTATGTAAAAATCATAATCACAAGGTATATGATAATCAAGAAATAGAAAAAATAATTAATGGTAGTACATGTATTTGTAGTATTAATTCTATAGCTCAGGATTCATATAATGTATCTCCTGTTTTAAAGAAAATGCTAAAAGATGGAGTTTATGCAGTATTCTATGCTAAAATCTCTGTTTATGGTAAGAATTTTGGATATGTTAGAGCTGATTGCTGCGAAAATCCTAGAGGAAGAGTATGGCAAAGCACTGATATGGATGTTTTATTAAATCTTGCGCATATTTTAGCTTTAGAATTATATTATCAGCATTTAGAATTAGAAGATTTGAGTGATGAATAATTATGAATTATATAATTAATGAAGAAAAAGAAATAGTAGTAGAATGTGATAATGTTGAAGAATTCATTAAGCTTTATTATGATGATGAATTTGAATTTCTAGAATTAAAATTCAAGGATGAAAATATGTATCAGGAATTATATGATAAGGTTAAGGATAATCCTGATTATGAATTATTATTTTCTGAATTTTATGCATATGGAAAAATTGTAGAAGAGAATAATATTAAATTCTTTGAGATATTATCAAGCTTAGTAGAAAAGAAAAATAAAAGAGCAATGTTTTATATGGGCATTGCGTTAATAAATGGTGATGGCATTGATTTAGATTTAAAGAAGGGCTTAAAGCTACTTGAAAAGGTAGCTGATATGGGCTATTCTTTAGCTGATTACCAGCTTTGTATTTATTATGCTAATCATTATGCTATTACAAAGGTTCAAAAATATAAAAATAAGATTAAATTAAATGGCTCTAAGAAGGCTAGATATATGCTAGCTTTAAGCTATTATAATGTAGCAAATTATGCTGATTCATTTTTATTTATGCTACAAGCTGCTAAAGCTAAAAATGTATTAGCATACCAAAAGCTATCTTTAATGTATAGAGATGGAATTGGTACTAAAAAAAGCCAGAAGGATTATGAAATTTGGGATATAAAAGCAAAGGAATCTGGCTGTTATTTTACTGATAATGAATAAAACGAGGAATAGATTCCTCTTTTATTTTTTGCCCCGGCCGATTTTATTGACTTTTAATTACATTAATATTAGAATATTAGTGAGTGAGTCCTCACTAGGAGGGTGGTACAATTTGGATACTAAAACTAAAATATTAGAATGTGTCATTAAAGAGAGCAAAAATAGCTCTATTAGTAAGATTAGTACAATTGGTGTATCTAAGGCTGCCGGCACTAGTGAATCTAATATTTACAAAATTTTTAAAACTAAAGAAAATTTATTAGCTGAAACATTCCTTTATATTGATTCTAAGGCTGCTAAGGCTGTAAGTATTGATTATTCTGATGTTGATTTATCATCTCATGATAAAATGACATCACTGGTTTATAGGGTATGGAGAAAATATTTTGATTTCTTTGTAAAGAATACATCATATGTAAATTATTATTCTCAATTTATTACAGATAATAAGCTTTATAAGGATGATTTAAAGAAAAAAAGAAGCGATAATTATGTTAAGCTTCACAAGCTTATTGATTTTGTTAAGGCAGAAATAAATAATTATTCAGGTATTAATTTCGATTTCTTCTTTTTGATAATGCAGGATACTACATTATCTATATGTAGAAGAATAGCAACAAAGGATTTAGAATTGACAGATGAAAATGTATTATATTCATTTCATTTAATATTCGATTCAGTATTAAATTACTAAGATACGCTAAATTTGTTACAATTTATTGGCGTATCTTTTTATTTTGTTTGTTAAATCAAATGAAATGTGATATATTTTTATTGTGATTTGAGGTAATAATATGAAAGAGCTTATTAAAAACCAATATAAGAATTTAATATTAGTTTTATGCTACATGACAATATCAACATTAGTATATGTTGTGGCAGCCGAATGTATATGGGAAATTTGGTGGCTAGATGTAATTGTTGGGCTTATTGTTATTGGAATTGGTATTTATATTGGATATAGATATATTAAATCTGAAGAGGAAGCAAGAATTAAAAAATTAGAAAAAGAAAAAGAAGCTATAGCTAATGAAGCAGCTTCAGATGTTGTAGAAGAAAATAATAATGCTGAATCAGAGATAAAAGAATCTAAAAATGAAGAAGAAATAAAAGTTGAATAGCCCACAAGGGCTTTTTCTCTTTGTTGAAATTAGTAATTATTATGATATAATAATTGTTGTGATTAAAAAACCGTAAGGAGATATTATTTATGTTAGATATTAAATTTGTAAGAGAAAATCCAGAAATAGTAAAAGAAAATATAAAAAAGAAATATCAAGATCAAAAATTACCATTAGTAGATGAGGTAATTGAGCTTGATGCTAAAATTAGAGCATATAAGCAGGAGGCTGAAAATCTTCGTGCTTCTCGTAATGATCTTTCAAAGCAAATTGGTGCTTTAATGAGAGAAAAGAAAATTGAAGAGGCCAATGCTATTAAGGCTACAGTTGCTAAAAACAATGAAAGAATTGCTGAAATTGAGCCTGAATTAGATAAGCTTGCAGAAGAATTAAATAAGAGAATGATGGTTATTCCTAATATCATTGATAAATCAGTACCTGTAGGTAAGGACGATTCTGAAAATGTTGAAATTGAAAGATTTGGTGAGCCAGTTGTTCCAAACTATGAAATTCCATATCATGCTGATATCATTGCTAAATTCAATGGATTAGATAAGGAATCATCAGGCAGAACTTCAGGAAATGGATTCTATTATTTAATTGGTGATATTGCAAGACTTCATTCTGCAATGCTATCATATGCTAGAGATTTTATGAT
>DJXM01000014.1 GCA_002449755.1 Caryophanales bacterium UBA7004 | reverse complement strand
AGTTTTCAAAGATTTAATTTTGCACGCTTTTTTAACAGCGCGCTTCTCTATTTTATCACTTTAAAATTTGATGTCAACAACTATTTTATCTTTTTTTGAAATAAAAAAGAGCTAAGCGTTTTCACTAGCTCTATTTTAGGCTTTCCACCTCTTCTATAGTCAAATGTCTCCATTTTCCTTCCTCTAATGACTCATCTAATGATAAATTACCAAAGGAAACTCTCTTTAAAAATGTAACATTACATCCTACACTTTCCATCATTCTCTTAACCTGATGGAATTTTCCTTCCTTAATAATTATATATGCCTCATTATTACCTAAATCTATAAATGATGCACTCATACATTTATATCCATCATCTAATACAATTCCATCCTGAAATTTTTTTATAAATGATTCATCATATTTTCCTTCATATTTTAAATAATATTTTTTATCTACATGACTTTTAGGAGAAAGCAGCTTATGTGCTAAGGCTCCATCATTAGTAATTAATAATAAACCAACCGTATCAATATCTAATCTTCCAACAGGAAATAAATTCCTTTTTTTATAATCATTAATTAAATCTAATACAGTAGGATTATTGAAATCATATGTCGCAGAAACATATCCATCTGGCTTATTAAGCATAATATAAATAAATTCTTCATATTTAATTTCTGAATCTAATATATTAATCTCATCATTAAATTCATCAACCTTATAATCATCATCCTTAATTACATTACCATTAACTAAAACATAGCCCTTACGAATTAATTCCTTAACTTCCTTCCTAGAACCATAATCCATATGTGCTAATAATTTATCTAAGCGCATCAACTCATCACCTCTTAAATGACTTTAAAAATATTTTATCATCTTTACTAATTCTAAATGATTCATTCATCTTTTGAATAGATTTATTAATAGTAAAATCATCTAATTTAGAATTCTTTAAATAATCTATGCATAAATCTCTAAATTTAATCATAAGCTCACATAAAAGCCAAGCTATAGCCATTTTAGTATAATAAAAATCATTATTAACCTCTTCAATGATTTTAAATATATCATCAATATAATCTTCTACTACATAATGAGATAATAGCATTATAATAGAAAATCTAATCTCAAATTCCTTTTTACTTTTTTTATATTTATTAATTAAAGGATAAAAATATTCTCTATTCTTATCTATTATTTTAATATTCATTAATGAATCACAAAAAGCCCAATTATTAATAGTAGGTACTAGCCTATCTAATTCACTATATACTAATTCCTTGTCCTTTATAAATGATAAAGCATACATATGAATCATATTTTCTTCATGGTAAATATGATTCATATTAAAGAATTCTAAGTAAGAATTATCTTTAACAATTTCCTTTGCAATTTCCTTCATTTTAGGAGTTCTAACTCCTATCATATTATTAATATTTAATGAGCTATTAAATTTTTTATATTCTAAATCTATATTATTTAATAATTCTTCTCTAACATTCATATTTAAACCCAAAAAGAGGAAGAATTAATCTTCCTCATATCCATTAGGATTATTCTTTTGCCAATTCCAAGCATCTCTTGCCATATCATCAATATTATATTTAGCCTTAAATCCGATTTCTTCTTCAGCCTTTTTAGGAGTTGCATAATTAGCAGTTACATCTCCAGCTCTTCTTGGAGCAAATTCATACTTAATTGGCTTACCATAGGCCTTTTCAAAGGCATGTAGGACATCTAAAACAGATGAGCCCTTACCTGTACCTAAATTATAGGTAACAACACCAGGATTTTCCTCTAGCTTCTTAATTGCACAAACATGACCATATGCTAAATCACAAACATGGATATAATCTCTAATACAAGTACCATCCTCTGTTGGATAATCATTACCAAAAATATTTAAATGATCTCTCTTTCCAACCATTACCTGAGTAATATATGGAGCTAAATTATTAGGAATACCATTAGGGTCCTCACCCATTAATCCTGATGGATGAGCTCCAATAGGATTAAAATATCTTAATATTGCGATATTGAATCTATTATCAGATACATATAAATCTCTTAAAATTTGCTCAATATATAATTTTGTAGTTCCATATGGATTAGTTGTACCACCAATAGGAGAATCCTCTGTTACAGGAACAACCTTAGGATCACCATAAACAGTCGCACTAGATGAGAACACAAAATTAAATACATTATGCTTTCTCATAGTTTCAAGCAATACTATAGCACCATAAATATTATTTTCATAATACTCTAAAGGCATTCTAACTGATTCACCAACTGCCTTTAATCCAGCAAAATTAATTACACAATCAATTTTATTTTCATCAAAAATTTGATCTAAAATTTTAGAATCTCTAATATCACCTAAATAAAATTTAGGCATCTTACCAGTAATTGTTTTAATTCTATCTAATACAACCTTTTTTGAATTAGATAAATTATCAACAATAACAACCTCATATCCTCTATTTAATAATTCAACTACAGTGTGAGAACCAATATAACCAGTTCCACCAGTTACTAAAATATTCTTCATAAAATACCTCCACTAAACATATAAATTTTACCATATTAAGCTATATAAAACAAGAAAAGGAAGCTATAAGCTTCCCTTATCTATTCAGTTCTTAAAGCAACTACAGGGTCCTTCTTTGCAGCTGACTTAGCTGGTAATAGACCTGAAATTGCAGTTAATAGAATTGATGTTAATATCATAACTAACGCAGTTAATGGAGTTAAATTAGCAATCTTAGTTACAACACCACCACTTAGAGCATTAATCATAATATTTCCTAATATTTGTAATATGTAAGTTACAACTACACCAAAGATACCACTAATAGCACCAATAATGAAAGCCTCAGCGTTAAATAAATGACTAACGTCCTTCTTACGACCACCAAGTGATCTAATAACACCAATTTCCTTTACACGCTCCATTACGGATACATATGTAATAATTGCAATCATAACAGTTGATACAACAAGTGATAATGCAGTAAATGCAACTAAAGCGTATGTTACAATATTAATCATTGTATTAATTAAATTAATAATTAAACCAACTGTATCAGTATATTTAATCTCTTTTCTTTCTGATGCAGCTAAAGTCTTAGTACCTGTTAGCTCTGTGAAATCCTCATTATAGGTACTAAATGTTACATCCTTAGCATTCTTACCCTCAATCTTATTCCATTCAGATAAATAATCAGTTACCTTATCCTTAATTTCAAAATTAGTAGGATAAATATTTATACTATTAGGTAAATAAGTACCACCAAATGTTTTAACAAATATCTTCTTTTGAGATGATAAATTTAAAGCCTGCATTACCATTTCATCCATTGCTGCTTTAAAAGCTTCTTTATAGCCATCCTTAATAAAGAAGGCTAAGCCATCAACAATTTTTCCAGTATCAAATGATGAAATTGATGAACCACCACCCATAAATAAGCCAGTTATATTAGATGTTTGATCATTTTCACCTACACTGATTGTATATTTATTATAATTTGCATCATAGCCTGGATCAGTAGGACTTAAATTATTCTTTCCACTAAATGGCACAACAGCACCAGTTGATTGATTAATTGATTCCCAGTAGCATTCTAATTCATAATTAATTAAGCTTCTAATTGAATCAGTTTTTAAATTACCACCATTGTTAGTAATGCTTTCTCTTACATACTTAGTTAAATCAGAATTAATATTCATTCTGATCATATCCTTAGCAGTTGCCTCACTAAATAGGAAGCCTGCTTTCAAAGCACCATAAGATGTGCCTTCCTTTAATTTTAAAATACCAGTAACCTTTAAATTTAATTTAGTACCAGAATCTGGCTCATGATAATCATAAACAAATGGTTTAATTTCACTATTATTCTTCTTAAATACAACATTATTTGGATACCATCTAAATGTCTTATTTAATAATTCTTCATATGTAAATCTTTCTTTAATAGAATCCTTATTTAATCTATAGCTCTTATTATTAGGATCAACATAAATTGGAGTATCCTTCTTTTCTTCAATCTCCTTGTTTGATTCATTAATAGCTGTATAAATCATATCAAAGAATTCTTCCTGAGAATAATATCCTAATTGTGCAAGCATTAAATCAGATACCATTCCATTGCTATCTAATACTAGCATAATTTCCTTATCGTTAGTTTTAGAATCCTTTGGGAAAGAACCTGCTACTAAATCATATTGACTTTGGATATATGTATTATTATCAAATGTAATAGATTGAGCAATTGGCTTAGTTAATGTTGTAATTAAATTAGAGTAAGTATCAACCTTACTTTCATCAATATTAACAGCCTTTAAGATATTAACTAAAGATTTTGAATATGTAGAATTAATAGCATCTATTGATATAGCACCATCATATTGATGCTTTAAATCATAATTAGGATCCTTTGGATCATGTGAAACCTTATAATCAGCATAAACATTATAGTCAATATTCATACCATATCTCATTGAGATAGTATTATAATATTCCTTTGGCATAGATAATACATAGCTTACATAATCCTCATCAAATTCATTTTGGAAAGTTAAGGAATCTAATGCCTTTTGATTTTGAACTAAATATTCAATAATTGAATTAACATTAACCTTTCCTTCCTCTTTAATCTTTTTAGCAGCTTCAGTTTGAACCTGGAATGATGAGGAATTCATTAATGTATCATAATCAATACCACTCTTAGTGATTTGAATAGGATTACCTGATAATAGGTCATCCTGAATTGATTCAATATAATCTCTAACTCCCTGTGATACTGCAAGTACGGCAGATACACCTATAATACCAATTGAACCAGCAATAATAACCATAATAGTTCTTTTTAATTTAGAATGTAGATTTCTAGCAGAAAGCTTGAATGCTGTCCATAAGCTCATCTTAGCTTTTTCTTTAGCATTCTTATTTTTATTGTAATCCTTTAAAGCCTTTTGATCATTTGGATCGATTAAAGCAATTTCCTTTTCTTCGTTTTCCTTTTCAGCTAATGCTAAAGCATTAACCTCATTTATTTCCTCTTCCTCAGTAAATGGATTAGAATCATTTTGTAATTCACCATCTAATAATCTTACAATTCTTGTTGAATATTTTTCTGCAAGCTCAGGATTATGAGTAACCATGATAACTAATTTTTCATTAGCTATTTCCTTAATCAAATCCATTATTTGAACAGATGTAACTGTATCTAAGGCTCCTGTAGGCTCATCAGCCAATAGGATTTCAGGCTCATTTACTAAAGCACGTGCGATTGCAACTCTTTGACATTGACCACCTGATAGCTGGTTAGGCTTTTTATGATATTGTCCTGCAAGACCAACCTTATCTAAGGCCTTCTTTGCTTTTTCAATTCTTTCAGCCTTACTGATACCAGAAATAGTTAGGGCAAGTTCAACATTTCCTAATATTGTTTGGTGAGGAATCAAATTATAGCTTTGGAAAATAAAACCAATTCTATGATTTCTATAAACATCCCAGTCTCTATCATTAAATTCCTTAGTTGATCTACCATTTATAAATAAATCACCTTCAGTATATTTATCTAGACCACCAATAATATTAAGCATAGTTGTTTTACCACAACCAGATGGACCTAATATAGATACAAATTCATTCTTTCTAAATGATAAATCAATACCCTTTAGCGCATGTACCTTTGTATCGGCAACTAAATAGTCTTTTTTGATATTTTTTAATCTTAGCATACCAATACCTCCTAAAACACGTATCAAAAAAATTTTACAACACTTTTTACACAAAAAAAAGGAAAAATTAACATAATAAAACAAAAAAGGTCAAGTATTTAAGCTTGACCTAAATTTTTATTAGAAATCTTCATCCTCATCATTGTCTGTCTTAACTTGAGATTCTTCACAGATTCTCATTTCAGTGTCAGCATCGAATAGATGGCAATGGTTCATATCGAACCATAACTTTAATGGTTGACCTGGAGCTAAATCATCTCTTGATGGTACAGCTGCGATAATAGGATCGCCATCAACGTCTGTATAGATATTTGTTTCAGCACCTAATAATTCTGAAATTTCTACTGTAATATCTACAGAAGCGTTAGCCCATACTGTCTTCATTAATTCATTTTGCTCATCATAAATATCCTCAGGACGAATACCGAAGATAATATCTCTATTTTCATAACCCTTTTCACGAGCTACCTTTAACTTAGATTCTGGAATACGAATCTTGTAGTTACCCTTAGATGAAATGAATTCACCATTGTCCTTTAATTCACCACGAATGAAGTTCATTGGAGGTGTACCAATGAATCCACCAACGAATACGTTAGCTGGAGCATCATAAACCTCTCTTGGAGAACCAACCTGTTGGATACGTCCATCTCTCATAACTACGATTCTTGATGCCATTGTCATAGCTTCAATTTGGTCATGTGTTACATAGATTGTTGTACAACCTAATTCTCTATGTAATTTAGTTAACTCACCACGCATTGTTACACGTAGCTTAGCATCTAGATTTGATAATGGTTCATCTAGTAAGAATACATCTGACTGTTGAACGATAGCACGACCTAGTGCAACTCTTTGACATTGACCACCTGATAATTGTCTTGGATATCTTTGTAAGAATGCTTCAAGACCTAAAATCTTAGCTGCACGGTCAACTCTTTGAGCGATTTCTTCTCTTGGCATACGACGTAATTGTAAACCGAATGCCATATTATTAAATACTGTCATATGAGGGTATAGGGCATAGCTCTGGAATACCATCGCGATACCACGATCCTTAGGGCTTACATTGTTCATAAGCTTATCATTGATTTTGAACTCGCCTGATGAAATATCCTCTAGACCAGCAATCATACGTAATGTTGTTGATTTACCACATCCTGATGGACCTACGAAAATAATGAACTCTTGGTCATCAATATGTAAGTTGAAGTCGAATACGGCTTGAACTCCGTTAGGATAAATTTTGTTAATGTTAATTAAATCTAATACTGCCATAATTTAATTTCCTCCTAGCTGTACAAATTAATTATAATCAAATGAAAACTAATTTTATATGTGCAAAATGCACAAAAAGTATTTTTTGAGCAAACTTTCCTAAAATTTGCGTAATTTTAAGCATAATTATTTAGTAGAAATTAACATATATAAAATATATGCGTCCTTAAAGCTTCTTAAATCAAAGCCAGATTCTGCTTTTAATTTATCTAGCTTATACATCATAGTATTTCTATGAATAAACATCGATTTAGATGCTAAAGAAACATTTAAATCATATTTTACAAATTCCTTAATAAACTCTTCACTAATATTAGTTGATTTTAAAATATAATTTAATATTTCAGATTGAAAATTAATTCTAGGATTAGATAATAAAGCCTCCTTTAGTGTATAAACACCAGGCTTTAGGCTATCTAAAAGCTTTATAGCTATCTTTTCCTCCTCAATTAATCTATCTTCTTCCTTATCACTAGATATATATGCATAAATACTAGTCATAAAGCTATTTTCAAAGGCATAAATAATATCCTTTAATTCCTGATTATTTTCATAATTGAGATAAGCAATATAGTCATTACCTACTATTTTTACATTAATCTTACTTAAAACTAATTGCTTAAAAATATCAGTTATTTCATTTTCATATTCCTTACAATTCTTAATGATTATAAATTTCATATTATCACCTAAAATATTTGATATTCATCATCATTTGAATTATCTTTTTCATTTTCTTTATTATTATCTAAATCCTTAACCTTTGCATCAATAGAATCATCTTTTCTAAATTCATTTGGATCAGGTCTAAATTGTCTAGGTATATCCTCATCGAATTTATTAACTGTCTGGAATGCCTCAGGATTAACAGTTACAGGAAGCTCCTGAACTAAATCAGTTCCACTAATTCTATCTACAATACCTCTTCCTGAAATTAATATAATAATAGCTGAAATAACAATAACAATTACACTAATAAATGTATATGACAATACATAAAATAGCCATGTACCAACAATTTCTCTTACAAGAATTCTCTTTAAGCTAGGCTTTATATCACCAGTATGATTAATAACCCTAACCTTTGCAATCATTCTACCTACAGTTTGCTTATCCCAAAATCTAGGTAATAAAACTAAATATAATAAGATACCAATCATAAATACACTATCTACTACTAAATAGAAAATTTTAGAGAAATTATTATATTCATTTAATGCTAATATATATGATTCTCTATAGCCACCCTGATATACAACATAAAGCATATAGTTAGTTAAAAATTCACTTCTAGCTGCTGAAAAAGCATTATAATTGAATCCTATTGCAATAAATATTAAGGCAGATATACCTGCTACAAACAATCCTAAAATTAATCCATCAATAATAAATGCTAATAATCTTTGCATCGCAGTAGCTTTATTATATAACTTTAGCAATTATATCACTCCCTCATTAATAATAATTATACTTTAAAATTAATAATTAGTCTAATAATTACTTTTTACTTCTAATCATTTCTATTACTTCACTAACCTCTAATCCCATTAAAGGTAGATCTAAATCAGAATCAACAGAAATACAAATGCTATTAACATTATCTACTGCCTTTTCTATCATAGCCTCATAATCAAATGCTTTTTCATAAGCCTCTGCCTTATCAATCTTTGGTGCTGTTGCAGGAGCCTTAGGCACATATACAGTACAGCAATCCTCAAAAGGCTTAATTGATAAATCATAGCAATCTATTTTTTTAGAAATATTAATTATATCTAATTTATCATAGGTACAAAGTGGTCTTAAAATAGGATAATTTGTAACTGAATTAATTGTATTCATGCTTCTTAATGTTTGAGATGCAACCTGACCTACTGACTCACCATTAATTATGCATAAGCAATTTCTCTTTAATGCTAATTTAGTAGCGATTCTATACATCATTCTTCTCATAATAGTAATATTATATGATTCAGGTACATTATCTAATAATGCCATATGAATTTCCTTAAATGGAATGAAATGAACATTAATTTTATTATTAGGTGCGTATTTAGCCATCTTCTTAACCAAATCAACAACCTTTTGAGCTGATTCAATAGATGTAAGTGGAGTTGATTCAAAATGAATACATTCAATTTCAACACCCTGCTTCATAGCTAAATAGCCTGCAACAGGTGAATCAATTCCTCCTGATAGCATTAAAAGGCCCTTACCTAAGGTACCAACAGGATATCCTCCCATCGCTCTAATATTAGTGTTATATAAATAACAAGCATCATTTCTTAATTCGATATTTAATTCTATATCAGGATTATGAACATCAACCTTTAATAGCTTATGATTAGCTAAAACATAGCCTGATACAGCCTTAGTTATTTCCATAGAACGTAATGCATAATTCTTATCAGTTCTTCTTGTGTTTACCTTAAATGCTTTTATAGTATCATTAACTACTTCCTTCATAAGTTTTAAGGCTGTTTCCTTTATTACATTAATGTCCTTATCGCATTTACATACAAATGAATATGACGAAATACCAGAAACATAATTTAATCTTTTAATTACCTCTTCTTGGTTTTCATCTAATAAATGGATATATATTCTATCATGCTGATAATCTATTTCAACATTTAAGCCTTCCATTTTAGAAGCTACAAGCTTATGTAAAGCTTTAATAAATTCCTTTTGATTTTTCCCTTTTAATGTTAAATCTCCAAAGCGAACTAATATTCTATCATATATCATAATAATAGCCTCCATTTCAAACGATAAAATTATAGCACAATAAAATTTAAAAAGCCATCTACAATTTAATCGTAGATGGCCTAAATTTAATTATGATTCATTTGACATGAGCAAGATGATTTTTCTTCATCTAATTCATTTCTAATGTTGTCTAATACTTTATTAAATTTTTTACCCTTACTGCATGCTGCACACTCGCCTGTTGGAATATTATGCTTTCTTTTATATACATAAGCTAATATATTTCCTAAGACAATTGCTACTGCAGCAATAATGATTAAAATTTCATAAAATTCCATTAACAACCACACTCTTTTGCGTTTTTATATTTATTAAAGAAATATACTCCAAAGCCACAGCATACTGCTAAAGCTAAAATAATGAATGTCATCCACCAAATGCTTAGCATTAAATAAATTGCAGATGAAACAATATATGATGTTGCAATCCAGAATAGAATAGTACCCCAGAACTTCTTCTTTGATACTAATTCACCCTTTGCTGTTGCAACCGCTGCAAAGCATGGAATTGTAGTCATATTAAATACAATAAATGCAATTAATACAGACCAGCCAGTTAAGCCGTTACCACTAATGCCTGTAGCCTTTGCAGTAACTACTGCAGGCTTTAAGCCTTCCTCATCAGCAGCCATTTGATATAAATCTAAATATGAATCAACATCATTTAAATCCTTAGTTGAAATACCTTGAGCTAATACTGAGAATGTTGCAATTACATTTTCCTTAGCAATTAAGCCTGTAATTGCAGATACACCATATACCCAACCATTTTCATTTAATTGAGAACCAAATCCAAGTGGAGTAAATAAAGGTGTAATTAATTTACCTAATCCAGCTAAAATTGAATCAGATGAATCATGATAACTGCTATCTTTAACTACTTCCTTATATGATTCTAAAGCTAATGTAAATACATCCTCGATTACATCCTTATATAATGGATCTAATTCACTATCCTCATTTAAAGAATAGTCAGTAACTAGTGTTGCAAGGTCTACTGTAACCTCACCATCTTCAACATATTCCTCATTGATTAATAAAATCTTATCAGCGTTACCTTCTTTATATTCTTCAAATACCTCATCAGCTATATCATTAGGATTTGCCTGCTCGATATATTTCCAATCAAATGTAAATGATTGCAAGAACCAAATAACAATTGTTGAAGCTAAAATAATTGTAAATGCCTTTTTAACATAGCCCTTTAGCTTATCCCATAAATGGATCATTAAAGCCTTTGGCTGAGGTAGGTGATATGTAGGTAATTCCATAATGAATGGGCTACTCTTACCTCTCATGACAGTCTTCTTCATTAAAATAATAGTAACTATAGCTGTAATGATACCAACTAAATACATTGAATAAGTAATTAAATCAACATTAGGGAATGCAAATAATTCACAGATACAACCAGCAATAGCTGTTAAAATAGGAAGCTTTGCTCCACATGAGAAGAATGGAATTACTCTAATAGTTGCAATTCTTTCTTCTTCATCTGCTAATGTTCTTGTGTTAATCATGGCAGGTACTGAACAACCAAATCCCATAATCATAGGAAGGAATGCTCTACCTGATAAGCCAAATTTTCTAAATAATCTATCTAATATGAAGGCAATTCTTGCCATATATCCAGTATCTTCTAAAATTGAGAAGAATAGGAATAATAATAGAATTTGTGGTACGAAAGATAATACTGCAAATACACCTGCTAAAATACCATCAACAATTAAACCAGATACCCAAGCTGGTGCGCCAGATAACCATCCTGCAACAACACCTGAGAACCAATCAGTTGTATTTATTACAAAGCTTTGTAAAATTACACCTAAAGAATTTATACCACCATCAGTCCAAAATAATCCTTCGTAGATTGAACCTTCAAATGAAGGTGAAACATTTTCAAATAATCCACCAAAATAGAATAGATTTTCTGAGAATGTGAAATGGAATACTAAGAATAATATTACTAAGAAAATAGGAATACCAACCCATTTATGAGTTAATACCTTATCAATCTTATATGATTTATTCTCAGCCTTCTTATCTGTTTGAGCCTTTACCTTATTAACAGAATAATGATTAACTATATAATTATATCTACCATCAGCAATTAATGCCTCTAAATCATTACCAAATACTGGATCATTAAATGTCTTTTTATATTCCTTAACCATATTACTAATCTTTTCAGAATGAGATTCCTCAATGAAATCTCCTTCAATGAATTTAATAGCATGATATAAAGGAGATGGAACATTTTCTTCTTCCATGCATTTAGTGATTTCTAAAATGAAATCATTAATTTTAGTTTCAGATAATACAGTGAATCCCTTTCTAGGAGTTAAGGATGCTTGATATGCAGCCTCCATTAATTCATCAAGGTTTTCACTCTTTTGAGCTGAAATAGGAATTACAGGAACACCTATTGCCTTTTCTAAGCCCTTAATATCGATGTTGTCTCCATTTTTTCTTACAACATCCATCATATTTAGTGCTATAACTACAGGAACATCCATTTCTAGAATTTGTGTAGTTAAATATAAGTTTCTCTCTAAATTTGTAGCATCGATGATATTGATTACACAATCAGGCTTATCATCAACTATAAATCTTCTTGAAATAACCTCTTCTGGAGTATATGGAGATAATGAATAAATACCAGGTAAATCAACTATAGAAATTAACTCATCTAGCTTTTTATAATCTCCTTCTCTTTTTTCAACTGTGACTCCAGGCCAGTTACCAACATGTGCATTTGAACCTGTTAATGCATTATATAATGTTGTCTTACCACAGTTAGGATTACCAGCTAACGCAAAATGCTTCATTATTTATTATCCTCCATATCCATAATGCAAAGGACTAAATCAGCTTCACATTTTCTTAATGTTAGCTCATATCCTCTTAATGTAATTTCAATAGGGTCACCAAGTGGTGCTTTTTTTCTTAGCATAACATCCGCACCAGGAGTGATACCCATATCGAATAGTCTTCTTCTAACTCTTCCTTCGCCATTAACGAACTTGACGGTTCCAGATTCGCTAATTTTGAACTCACTCAATTTCTTTTCCAATTTAACTCCTCCCCAACAGCCTTAATTTGTTAGTTAAGGCTAACTAACTGTATTGTACTACTTATTTTTTGCAAGTGCAAGAGAAATTTCAAACTTTTTGTAAAATTTTATACTAAATTAAATTGTGTACAATTAATAATGTTTGTTATATAATATGAATGGAGGTTTATTTTATGACAAATTACGAAGAATTATTAACTATCGCACCATCATTAGTTGGCGATAATGATATAACAACATTATCTAATATTTCAGCTCTATTAAATATGTATATGGATAATATAAATTGGGTTGGATTTTATATTTTAAAGAATAATGAATTAATCCTTGGACCATTCCAAGGAAAGCCTGCATGCACTAATATTAAGGTTGGTAAGGGTGTATGTGGTACATGCATAGAAAAAAAGGAAACTATAATAGTGAAAAATGTTCACGAATTTAAAGGACATATAGCCTGTGATTCTGCTTCTAATAGTGAAATATGTATTCCACTATATGATAAATCAAATAATTTATATGGATTATTAGATATAGATTCTCCTATTCTAAATAGATTTAATGATATAGATAAAATGAATCTAGAAAAAATATGTGAAATATTAAATAAAGGATTAAATGGTAATTTATAATGACAATAATTGAAAGAGCTAATTATGCAAAGGAATTAAAGGCTACTGGTAAATGTAATTGTGCACAGGCAGTAATAAATGCTTTATATGATTTAACTGATTTAGATTTAAATACTCTAATGGCATCTACTTCTGGCTTCGCAGTTGGAATGGGCACAATGGAGGCTACATGTGGTGCTTTAATTGGAGCTAATATTATATTAGGATTTTTAGTTAAAAATGGAACAGTTAAATATTCTAAAATATTATTAAATAGATTTAAGGAATTATCTAAAGCTACTATTTGTATGGTAATAAAGGGTGTTGAAACAGGTACTGTTTTAACAGCATGTGATATGTGCTGCTATAATGCAGTAATCGCGTTTTTTGATACATTGGCAATTATAAATCAATAATTATATTAAAATATAAAAATAATAATTGACACTAATCAATAGCTTTGATATAATTTTAGGGCGTGGGTAAAAGGCAGCAGTCCAATCTCACTAGTAAATATCTTAAAGCCGAATGGTTTAGTTAGTAATCTTCGTTGCCTACAGGTGAAAGCTTAGTTTAAGATATCCTAATGATTTGGTCCAGTACATTTATCCCCAATAAAATATTATATTTATAGGAGGACATAGAAATGTCAAGATTCACAGGTTCAAGCTGGAAGGTTTCTCGTCGTTTAAACTATTCTATTTCTGAAACAGGTAAAGAATTAGTTAAGAGAAAGACAGCTCCAGGACAACATGGTGCAAAGCGCACAAAGCAAAAGGAATATGGTTTACAGTTAGCTGAGAAGCAAAAGGTAAGATTCACTTATGGTGTTTCTGAAAAGCAATTCGTTAAGACTTTCAACGAAGCTTCTAAGTTAGAAGGTATGACTGGTGTAAACTTCCTAAAGGTATTAGAGACTAGATTAGATAACTTAGTTTATCGTTTAGGCTTCGCTTCAACTAGACCACAAGCTAGACAATTAGTTAACCATGGTCATATCGTAGTTGATGGCAAGAAGGTAGACATCCCTTCTTACAGAGTAAAGCCAGGTCAAACAATCGCTTTAAAGGAAACTTCAAAGGATTTAAAGATTGTAAAGGATGCTTTAGCTGCTAAGTTAGCTCGTCCTGAATATGTTGCATTCGATGCAGATAAGCAAGTTGGTACATTCGTTAGAATGCCTGAAAGATCAGAATTCTTACCAGAAATCAATGAGCAATTAATTGTCGAATTCTACAACAGAGCTTAATTATAGGAATCTTAAGGAACACGAAAAATCGTGTTCCTTTTTCTTTAGCTTCTTCTCTTGTTTATGACATATCAAAAGAGTATAATATTCTATATGGTTGGTGATATAAATGATTGAGTACTATACTCTTTTTTTACCAAAATCTAATCGTGAGGTAAAGCTTGAGATATCTGGTCCTAGATATCGTAACGGAATAAAATTTGATACCTTTTATTTTTTAGATGGCCAAAATGCTTTTTTAGATTCTCATGCTGCCTTTGGTAGATCAATTAGAGCAACTAAATGCTTATCTGTTGCCGCAAAAGAAATGGGAAAAAGAATTTTAGGAATCGCAATTCATAATTCAGGCTCTGATTTAGGAAGAGTAAATGAATATTCTCCTTTTAAAATAGAAAATCCTGATATAGATGAATGGAAAAGCCAAGATGTTATTGAATGCCAAAACTTCTGCTACGATTTTGTTAATACAATAATTCCTTTTATAGAAAAGAATTATGATACCTATAAGGATAAAAATCATAGATTCATTTATGGTTCTTCTTTAGCAGCCGTAACCGCCTTATATATCGGCTTTAAATATAAGGATTTATTTAAATATATAGGTGCCTTTTCTACTGCGACATTTTTATTTAAGAATGAATTTTATAAATTCCTAGATAATAACAAGGATAAAAACAAAGAAGTATTTATCTATGTAGGTAAAAAAGAAACTAGTGATAATTCCTATGATGAAAATATTTATATTGATTCAGCTAAGGAATTATATAATTATTTTAAGCAAAATAAAAATAGAGTTAGATTATCTATTGATTTAAATGGTATCCATGATGAGGAAACATGGGGCAATCATTTATTTGAATTTTTTAATTTTATATATAATGATGATATATTTATCTCGTTCCAAAAATAAAAAGCCTTACGGCTTTTTTATTTTAAATTATCAAAATAATGATTATCATTTTTTAATATATTAGATACATAATTATAGCATTCCTTACTATCTATAATTACTGATTTAGCATCACCTAATATAAATTCTCTTAGGATTCCTCTTTCCTTTAATGGTTCATATATCTTGACATAATTATCTGAAATATGAGGATTATATGGTGTATAATGCTTAGGCATATAATATTCATATTTATTATCATTATCATATGTATAAAAATGATAAATATGGCTTGTAAATCTATCACTAACATTAAATTCCTCTTCTATAGAATGAATAAATGTATTTTTTGAGATAGGGCATCCTATAAATATAATTTTAAAATTATAATTTTTTAAATTACCGAAGCATCCATTTGGAGATGCTGGTGTTTTAGCATCATCATCAAATTTTAAATATTCATCTACATTTTTTCCATAGCCACAGACAGAATGAGTTGGGTGATGGCTTCTTTTAAAGCCATTCATTAAAGCTATATTAGATAGAGCACCAACACATGAATTAGCTTCATTTAAATTTAATTCATCTAAATCATGATTCATATAGCTCCAGCTATGAGTTGGAAATAATATCATTCCATCCTTAAAATATTCCTTTAAGCAATTTATTAATGTTATAGGACCACCATCTATTTTACCTATAGATTTTAATGATGAATGAATTAATATATTATCATTTGCTTTTAAATTTAAATCAGATAATGTTTTAAAAATATCTTCTTTTGTTAGCATATTATTCCCCTTTAAAAATTAAAAAAGCCAAATGGCTTTTTAATTATTTTTTAATGCGTCATTAATTAATTTAGCATCAGCAAGTGCGATTGCGCAACAGCTTTCTAAAACTACCATAGCTCTTAAAATAATAGCTGCGTCATGACGTCCTTCAACAACTAATGTTGAAACCTCGCCCTTTTCAAAATTATATGTTTCCTGCTCAACACCAATTGATGGAGTAGGCTTTACAAAAACTCTTAGGAATATTTCATTACCATTTGAAATACCACCATTAATACCACCATT
>DJXM01000028.1 GCA_002449755.1 Caryophanales bacterium UBA7004 | reverse complement strand
AAGAATCTGACAAATATGATACAGTTTTGTCTTTAGATATTAGTCTTGCAACTTCTTTACCGTTTTTTATAATTATAATCTCATTACCATCGATAACAGCTTGCAAATATTTTCCGAAATTATTTTGTAGTTCTGTTGCTTTTACTGTTTGCATAGTTCATCATCCTTTCTAGCTATTTTTATTATATGTTGTTTTAGACATTTTGTCAACAAAATAGCTATTTTTACCATATGTTGTTTTAGATATAACTACTTTAAAAGAAAAAGGAGCCCATTCGAACTCCTTTGAGATACCTAGTTAAATAATGGTGTTGAATAATATCTATCACCAGTATCTGGTAATAATACAACTATATTCTTTCCTTTATTTTCTTTTCTCTTAGCTAATTCCTTAGCTACAAATATTGCCGCACCAGCAGAAATACCAACTAAGATACCATCAGATTTAGCAACTTCCTTGCTTGTAGCAAATGCATCATCATTTTCTACATCAATGACCTCATCATAAATCTTAGTATTTAATGTTTCTGGAATGAAGCCTGCTCCAATTCCTTGAATCTTATGTGGACCTGGATGACCCTCTGTTAATACAGGAGAGCCTTTTGGTTCTACACCAATGATTTTAACATTTGGATTCTTTTCCTTTAAAAATTTACCTACACCTGAAATAGTACCACCTGTTCCAATACCTGCAACAAAGATATCTGCCTTACCATCAGTATCAGCCCAAATTTCAGGACCAGTTGTTTCATAATGAGCCTTTGGATTAGCTGGATTTACAAACTGACCAGCTATTACAGAACCCTCAATCTCTTTATGTAATTCCTCAGCCTTTGCTATAGCACCCTTCATACCTAATGTACCATCTGTTAATACAAGCTCAGCACCATATGCCTTAATTAAATTTCTTCTTTCAACTGACATAGTCTCAGGTAAAGTGATTATAAGACGATATCCCTTTGCGGCAGCTATTGCAGCTAAACCAATACCTGTATTTCCTGATGTTGGTTCAATAATAGTTGCACCCTTCTTTAAAATTCCCTTTTCTTCATAATCAGCTATAATTGCATTTGCAATTCTATCCTTTACAGATCCTGCTGGATTAAAATATTCAACCTTGGCAATTACATTTGCCTCTAATTTATTATTTGCTTCAAAATTTGTTAATTCAACTAATGGTGTCTTACCAACTAATTCAACTATACTCTTATGAATATTTGCCATAATTTTTTCCTCCAATTATAATGCTTTAAAAGCAGAATCTAAATCCTCAATAATATCATCGATATGCTCAGTACCAATTGATAATCTAATAGTATTTCTAAAAATACCAACACTTTCTAATTCAGCATCTGATAATTCAGCATGTGTTGTTGATGCTGGATGAATAACTAATGATTTAACATCAGCTACATTAGCAAGTAATGAGAATAGCTTCAAATTATCAATAAACTTTTTAGCATCTTCTTCTGTTCCTTTAATCTCAAATGTGAATATTGATCCTCCACCCTGTGGGAAATACTTCTTGTATAGTTTCTTTTGTCTTTCATCAGTAGATACAAGTGGATGATGTACCTTTTCTACCTTTGGATTCTTACTTAAATATTCTACTACCTTAGCTGCATTATATGCATGACGCTCAACTCTTAATGATAGAGTTTCAAGTCCTTGTAATGCAATAAATGCATTTACTGGTGAAATAGCGGCCCCTGTATCTCTAAGTAGGATTGCTCTAATATATACAGCAAATGCTGCATGTCCTACTGCCTTTGTGAATGATACACCATGATATGATACATTTGGTTCAACAAATTGAGGGAATTTACCACTCTTTTCCCAATCAAATTTACCAGAATCAACGATTACACCACCTAATGCTGTACCATGACCTACAATAAATTTAGTTGCAGAATGAACAACTATATCAGCACCAAATTCAATTGGTCTAATTAAATAAGGGCTACCAAATGTATTATCGATAACAAGTGGAATGTTATTTTTATGTGCAATCTTTGCAATTTCTTCAATATCGATTACATCACTATTAGGATTACCTAATGTTTCAATAAAAATTAATTTAGTGTTTTTCTTAATTGCCTTTTCAAAATTAGATACCTCACTTGGATCTACAAATGTAGTATCAATTCCATAATCTCTTAATGTATGCTCTAATAAATTATATGTACCACCATAAACGTTATTAGCAGATACAACATGTTCTCCATTTCTAGCTAAAGCTAAAATTGCATATGTAATAGCTGCAGCTCCTGATGCAACTGCTAACGCTGCAACACCACCTTCAAGTGCTGCAATTCTTTGTTCAAATACATCCTGAGTTGGATTAGTTAATCTTCCATAAATATTTCCAGCATCTCTTAATCCAAATCTATCCTCAGCATGCTTAGCGTTGTTAAATACATAAGATGATGTTAAATAGATAGGTACTGCTCTTGCTCCTGTTGCGCTATCGGCATTTTCCTGTCCTACATGTAATTGCTTTGTTTCAAATTTATAATTTCTTCCCATTTTCCTATTCCTCTTCTTTTTTCTAATTTTTTATTTTATGGGATTTAATAATTTTATTTGTAGCCTCCCATATCGCTACAACAGTCACAGCTACACATGTCTGTCATCAGCATCATCTCTTTTCCTTATTTCCTATGTGTTTACTAGGATTACAATTTCTATTATACATAGTTTTCCTAGTAAGTCAACGGGAAAAGTATAAAATATTCAAAAAAATTAAAAAGATGGCTTTCACCATCTTCTAAATTGAATAATCAGATTCAAACTTATTTTTATATTTTTCAGCTAAATCAGCTAACGTTACTGAATCAACATAATTATTAACAACATTATTAAATCCCTTCCAGAAATCTAATGTTGAGCATATACCCTGTCTTTCACATGTATTAACAGGACATGATAAGCACTGAACAGGAGATAATGTTCCCTCAGCCGCTCTTAATATTTCTCCAGCTGTATAATCCTTGGGATCCCTTGCTAGCTTATATCCACCATTATTACCTCTTAAGCTTAATACTAAATTAGCTTTATATAATAAGGCAACAACCTGTTCTAAATATTTAATAGAAATATCTTCCTTTTCAGATATATCCTTTAATCTAATAAAATCACCATTTGAGTATACTGCTAAATTAATCATCAATCTTAATGCATATCTTCCCTTAGTAGAAATCATAATAACCCTCTTTTCCTAGTAAAATAATAGGCACAGTATTATTATAACATTAATTTAGCATTTGCAAATACTTTTTATTCGCTATCAGTTAAATCCTGATGCTCCAAAATATTATTATTGAATCCAATAGAATCATCAATAGGCATTGTAAATGTTAATCCATGAGCTGGAGTATTTAAACCAACCTTATGATATAAAGCACGAATAATCTTTTCCTTACAATCATCTTCGGCGACAATTAAAACAATATCCTTATCATCATGAATTGATAATTTATATTTCTTTTCAGCCTCTGCTCTTGCTGAGCCTCTCGCATTAATAATAGTACCGCCTCTAGCTCCACCTTCTCTAGCAGCGTCCATTACAACATCTGAAAATCCATTATTAACTATACATAAAATTAATTCCTGCTTCATATTAATCAACTCCTATATTTGCCAAAAATTTATATGCTAATACACCTATAATTGAATCCATTGGAACAACAAAGCCATAGCCCTTACCATTTCTAGTTTTAAAATATTTATCCTCATAGCTTGCTAAAATTTCAGCAACCTTATCCTCTTGTACAATACTCATGATTAAAGCACTATCATGATCAATTCTTTTTTCTCCAATAGAATCAAGAATAAAATCTGTTCCATAAACTAATGTTTGGAAATTAACATCAAATGTTTCAAGTGCGTCCATATAAAAATCCGCCTTATTTCTATTTACAATAGTAAATAATAGCTTTAATTTTATAGGAGCATCTAAATTATTAGGATTCTTTGCCATATAAACCACCTACCTAAATTCAATAATTTGCTCATCATCAGCTGTAGTGATAGTCTTAAGCCTTGCCTTTTCTAATTGCTTCTTCTTTACAATATCTCTAAAGCCTAAAAGCTGAATAGCTATAACAGGTGTCATCGCAACCATCGCAACAATACCAAATGCCGCCTCAGCTATATCATTAGGCTGAAGCACCATACAGGCACCTAGCGCTAAAGGCATAATAAAGCTTAATGTGATAGGTCCTGATGCAACACCACCAGCATCAAATGCTATTGCTGTATAAATACTAGGTACAAATAATGATAATAGGAATGAAACAACGAATCCACCAACGATATAATAAATAATTGAAAAATCAAAAATTATTCTAATAATAGATAAAACAACAGAAATACCAGCACCAATAGATAAAGCAATTAAAATAGATTTTTTAGATACTCCACCTAATGTTATTTCTTCTACCTGATTAGAAAGTAAATGTACTGCAGGCTCTGCTAAAACAACAAATACGCCAATTAAAAAGCTTATTATACAAACCCATACAGGGCTAATATTAGATAATGATTCACCTAATTTAAATCCTATTGTATGGAATCCTATAGATGCCGCAGTTAAGAATAATACAGAACCAATAAATGAATAAATAATACCAATAAATATTTGAATCATTCTTTTTCTTGGAAGCTTTAAAAACAAATAATTAATAACAATAAATGCAACACTTACTAATCCTAAGCCAATTAATACTTCTAAAGATATTTTACCAAGAACATGAAATACATTAGACATAATTCCACTAAATCCTTCACCATAGCCCATATGGATATCATCAGGATAAATTGTTAAAGCTGCATTATCATTAAATAATACTAATATTAAAGCACCAATAATAGGGCCAACAGAGCATAACGCAATAAAACCAAATGAATTAGCCTTAGTCTTTCTACCACCAATAGTCATGGCAGCACCAATACCAATAGCCATAATAAATGGTGTTGAAATAGCACCTGTTGTAACACCACCTGAATCTAAAGCTAAAGGTAATAAATGCTCCTTGCTATTAATAATAATTAAGCAAATAATTGCAAACATCAGCATATAAAAGAATATTAATAATGTTTTGTATTTTAAGTCCTTCATCAATCTATATATACCAATTATTAAGAATAAGCCAGTAGAAACACCAATCACTATAAGAAGTGCCATTCTTCTACCATCAATTAAAAGTGGCTCAGCAAGTTCTAAAAGCTCAGATACATCTGGTTCAACAACAGTTATTAAGGAAGTTAATACAAACACTATGGCAAGCATAACAAATATCTTATTAGTCTTCATCATATTTGTACCTAATGCCTCTCCCATAGGCTCCATTGACATTTCAGCACCTAAACTAAATAATCCAATTCCTAATATAATAAAAATAGCTGATATCAAAAAAACAAAATAATCAGACATATTCATATTAAATAAAGGAGTAAATGATATAACTAATACTATTAAAATAACAGGAATAATAGTAACCATTGCTTCCTTCATCTTTTCCCATAAATGAACTAACATAAAAAATCACCACTCTCAAAAATATTATAAATAATATTTCGCTTCGATTCAAATAAAAAACTGCCTCTAGGGCAGTTAATTATAAATTAAGCACGAGATACATATTCACCAGTAATAGTTGAAACAATAATTTCCTCTTCATTATTGATGAACATAGGAACCTTTACTAAGAAGCCAGACTCTAAGAATGCATCCTTTAATGAATTTGTCTTAGTATTACCAGCTACTGCAGGCTCAGTTGTAACCTTGCAAGTTACCTTATCAGGTAATAAGATATTTAAAATTTCTGTTTCATAAGATTGGATATCAACAGGCATACCCTCTTGTAAGAAGTTCTTCTCCCATTTTAATCTTTCTGCAGGAATTTCAATTTGCTCATATGTTTCATTATCCATAAATA
>DJXM01000070.1 GCA_002449755.1 Caryophanales bacterium UBA7004 | reverse complement strand
CTGATGAAAATAAGTAAAAATAGAGCTTATTAAGCTCTTTTTATTTTAGACTTATTGTATAATATAATAATTAGATAAGGAGGTATTATATGCAAAAAGATATGATTAATCCTGACCATTATAAAGTTCATCAAATGGAATGCATAGAAGAGCTTGAAGTGGTATTTGGCATAGACGCAGTTATAGCTTTCTGTAAGTGCAACGCTTGGAAATATCGTTATAGAGTCGGACATAAAGATGACCCTGAACAAGAGTTAAAAAAGTCTGAATGGTATTTAAATAAAGCAAAAGAATTAGAATTAAAAAAGCAAAATCAATAGGAAGGTGATTATTTTGTACAAGCTACAGAGTAATATAATTGATAATATTAGTAAGCTTTTATATAATTGGTCGTGTGCGGAACGTATTAGTGAAAAAGAATATAATAAAGCTAAAGAAAAGCTAATTAACTACCTTGAGAATTTAGTTAATACTGGGCAATTAAATTCTTATCGTACAGTTTATTTTAGTAGTCCTACACGAGTTAAAGTAGAAGTGAACACAACACCAGAAGTTTTTCCAATATACAATATATATGAAGATGGAACTTGTACTATAACATCTTTGTATAAAGCATAGAAAGTGCTAAATTAAATAAGTAATTATTATATTTACTTATCATATTTGTATTAGGAGAACTTAATAAATGATAAACACTGTAGAGACTTACACAGGTTGGAAAAAGTGAACTCCATCACTAGATGAGTTTGCAAGATTTTGTATGGAACCTTACATGCCATTTGAAATGCAAGAAAATGAGTATTTATTGGTTTATACTAAATCAGAGAGAACTCAGAAGTTGGAACTAACTGGTCATTATGTAGTTAAACATGGAAAACTACAAAAAGTTAGTAGGGATAGCATTAGTTTTAAAAGTAGGAAATCTTCTGAAAAAACAACTACTATTTATCCAAGAAATGACGAGCAAATATGTGCAGTTAACTTATTGAAAGACCCAGAGGTCACAATTAAGCTATTAACTGGTACATGAGGAACAGGTAAAACCATGTTTTTAGTTTCTGCAGCCCTAAGAGCATTAGATTCTAATCTATTTGAAAGAATAGTTTGGATTAGAAATAATGTAAGAGTCGCAAATACTGAGGATTTGGGTGCTTTACCAGGTGAGGTAAATGAGAAATTAATGCCTTATTTAGGACCATTTATTGACCATTGTGGTAAAGCAGGAGTAGAATGCATGCTTAATAACGGAAAGCTTGTTATTGAGCCATTACAGTCTCTTAGAGGACGTAATTTAGAGAATACTTTGATAATTTGTTCAGAAGCAGAGAACTTAACAACTGAGCATCTTCAATTAATTATTGCAAGAGCTGCTGAAGGTTCAGAAGTTTGGTTAGATGCAGATACAAGACAAAGAGATAAAGTTGTATTTGAGCATTCTAAAGGAATTGAGAATCTAATTGAAGCATTAGCTGGAGAAGAATTATTTGGTTATGTACATTTAACAAAATCAGAGCGTTCAAAAACTGCAGCATTAGCTGATAAATTAAATAGATTCGTAACTAAAACAATTAAGAAATAAAGGAAGTGATATTAATGTCATTAGTTATTGCCATTAGAGATAAAGATAGATTTATTCTAGGAGCCGATAAGCAGGGCTCATTATGAAATAATAAGGAACATACAGCAACAAAAGTTTGGTATACAGAATATGAAGGTTGTTGCATTGGTTCAGTTGGTTATGCAAGAGCCTCTCAAATAATTCAATATATTAAAGGATTATTAGATGGGGCAGGATTTGGTAGAGCTGAGCTAGATGATGCTTTTATTCATTTACAATTACCAAGAACACTTTATGAAACATTAAAGGCACATGGTATTATTGCAGAAGACCCAGCACAACCTCAGCCATTCAGTTTACCAAATACATTCCTTATTGCCTATAAGGATAGATGTTGGAAAATTGAACAAGATTTAACTGTTACAGAAATTGAAGAATATGATGCAATTGGTTCAGGCCAAGATATTGCATTAGGTGTTATTGAAACATCATTTATGTATGGTGAAAAAAATCCATATCAAATCATTGCAAATGCAATCGATATTGCAGCAGAGAAGACTTTATATGTTGACCATGAGTTAGACTTTGTTGAAACTGGTGCAGACAAGAAAGATTTAGCAAACAAGCTAGCAGTATTTGGAATGCCTAAAGAAAAGATTAAAGAAGTTGAAAAAGCTGCAAAATCTGGTGATAAGGCTGCAATGACAGATATCATTATGAATCAGAATAAGCCAGAGGATAAACCAACAGAAGAAGCTGAAGCAAATGCTGCAGAAGCTGCTGTTGAAGAGAAGTCAAAGAAAAAGAAATCTAAAAAGTCAGAATAATAAGCACTTAGGTGCTTTTTATTTTTATAAAATACTGTATAATAATATATAAAGGGGTGAAAGCCATGAATAAATATTTTGTTATTTCAGATATTCATAGTTTTGCTTCTATCATGAAAGACGCTTTAAAAGTTAATGGATATGATAAAGAAAATCCTGAACATATACTAATTGTATGTGGAGATGTTTTTGATAGAGGCGATGAAACTGCCGAAGTTTATAATTTTTTAAAGTCAATACCAGAAGATAGATGTATTTTAATTCGTGGTAATCATGAACAATTATACTTTGAGCTATTAAATAAAGCTTTTCCACAAAGTCATGATTTTAGTAATGGAACAGTTAAAACATTCTGCCAGATTGCAGGCTCTGAATTAAATGATATGGATATAATAAGTAAAGCTCCTTATGATTTAAAATATGACCCTAAGCACTTTCATTTTGTAAGACATCATTATGGTGATGATGTTTGGAGTATTGAAGACTTATGGAATAAGATTAAAGAAGCTGTTAAAAAGTCAGAAGTTACTAAATGGTTAAAATCTAAACAATGGGTTAATTATTATGAATTAGGTAAATATATCTTTGTGCATTCATTTATTCCATTAATTTGGACTCCAGAACGTGGCTTAACTGAAGAATACTGTGTATATTATGCTTGGACTCAATTATTTAAAGAAAGGCCAGATTGGCGTGATGCATCGAGTGCTGACTGGGAAAAAGCTGCCTGGGGATGCCCATATAAATTTGTAGATGCAGGCTTATTTGACCAAGAACTTAAAAATGACAAGGTATTAGTTTGTGGTCATTACCGTTGTTCTGAATTTAATGAGCATTATTTATATGACTTTACAGATAACTCAGATATTTATTTTGGTAAAAATTTAATTGCTATAGACGCTACAACTGCTTGGAGTAAACAAGTAAATGTATTAGTTATTGAAGATGGTATTTGTTATTCTAATGGTAAAAAATTAGTAGAAAAAGAAAAGAAACGCCCTAAATGGATGGATATTAAAACTGTAACTATTAAAAAAGAAGGAGATTCTTATGAGCCCACTAATGAAAGTTAAAAAAGCACAAGATGCATGTTTTGATGAATGGAAAGACAATTATAATACAGATAATGAAAACTTAGCATATAATAGACATAATAGAGTTATGCCAAAAATTGCATTAGTTGGAATTTCTATATTATTAATTATTACATTAGTAGTCATCTTGTAAAAGAGGTGATAATATGTTTGGAAAAAACAAAAAGAAAGATAAATATCGTTGGTGGAAGCCTAGTCCTCAAACCAAACAAACATTAAAGGAAGCAGCAGATAAATTAATTGGTTATG
>DJXM01000064.1 GCA_002449755.1 Caryophanales bacterium UBA7004 | reverse complement strand
ATGATACCAGCTTCGATTGGAGTGAAATTATTTAATGCCTTAGCCATTGGAGCTAAGCAGTTTGTTGTACAAGATGCTGCAGAAATAATCTGATCATCCTTAGTTAATGTTTCATTGTTTACATTGTAAACGATAGTCTTAAGATCGTTTCCAGCTGGAGCTGAAATAACATCCTTCTTAGCGCCGGCATTGATATGAGCCATTGCCTTTTCCTTCTTAGTGTAGAAACCAGTACATTCTAATACCACATCTACATTTAACTCACCCCAAGGTAAGTTGTTAGCGTCAGCTTGAGCATAGATAGTAATCTTCTTACCATCAACAACGATGTAATTCTCGCCAGCCTCAACAGTGTGCTTGCCTTCGCCAATCTTTCCACAATAACCACCTTGTGCAGTGTCATACTTTAATAAGTTTGCTAACATTGCAGGAGCAGTTAAATCGTTAATTGCTACTACTTCATAACCTTCAGCATCGAACATTTGTCTGAAAGCTAAACGGCCAATACGACCAAAACCATTAATTGCTACTTTAACAGCCATAATAATATAATCCTCCTAAAATTAATGTGTTCTAAAATCACAAATAAATTATACAACCTGGCCCATTTAATATCAACTAATTTTGGACCTAAGGCTCCATTTTCAACTTATGTAAACGTTATCATAAGCTATTTTTTCGTGATTTACTTAAACGTTTTCGTTATTCTTTAGAAATTATGAATGTTCTATTAATTCTTTTAATAAAACTAATTTGCTCATGATAAGCCATTTTTACACTATTCTTCTTATAATCAATAAACATAGATTTAAAATTATCAACCTTGTATGATTTATGATCAGCAGTTATAAAAACATGTGTTTCCGTACTTTTATCCTCTAATCTAACTCTTCTTTCATTAGAAATAATTAAAGGAGATTGTAAAGTTCTATACGCATTTGAATTTAATCCAGCTATTTCAGTTAGCTGCATTACCTGTAATGATGTATCTATAACAGAGCCATCTAATGATTTATTATAAGCAGTTGAACCATAAGGAGTTGATATAGCGAAGCCTGTACCCCTGAATTTTTCAAAATATTCATCATCTATATAAACATCTAGCATCAATGTTCTAGGCGGACAAATAATAGTAAATTCATTTAAAGCAAATTCGTTATATTTATTACCATTATAATCCTCAAATGATGCTTCTAATGAATCTAGATAATCAATCTTATATTCATTATTATTAATATCATTAATTAATGTATCAACCTCAAGTGAATCATAATTTGCAAAAAATCCCAAATGGCCTGTATGAATTCCAAATATAGTCGCATTGCTATACTGATGGACAGCCTTTAAAATAGTTCCATCTCCACCAATAGCTATTACGATATCAGGATTAGTATCATCTATATCTAATTTAATCTTATTTTTAATATATTCTTTTATTTCATAGGAATTTCTATCATCCTTAATAACAAAGGTATAGCTCATAATGACACCTCCAAAACGAAACGTCTAGACCTATTTTAACACAAGTATTGATTTTTTAAAATAAATATTAGATAATATAGATTGAACATTATGTAAAGGTTTACAATACATAAATGGATGAGGGAAAGATTATGCTACTAAACAAAGAAATCGAATTCAAGTCATTTATTTCAGAAGCTAAATATAATGAGCTTTTAGAAAAGTTTGGATTAGACAATAATGTTTTTGCCCAAACAAATCATTATTTTGATACTCCAGACACAAAGCTATTAGATGAAAAGACAGTTCTAAGAATTAGACAAAAGGGTAATAATTTTAAAATTACTAAAAAGACTAGAGCTGATGTTGGAGCTGACGAAACTCACATTCTTATATCAAAGGAAAAAGCACTTGAATATCTAGCAAATGGATTTGACGCATCTATTATCGGAATTCCATATTATGTAAATAAGATTGCTGAATTAACAACATATCGTGTTTCTACTCCTTATAAAAATGGTGTTCTATTCTTCGATAAGAGTGAATACTATGGAAAGACTGATTATGAAATCGAATATGAGGTTGATGATGACAAGGTAGGATATAATGATTTCTTAAGTTTCCTTAAGGAATACAATGTTGAATATAAAGAATCAATTAGAAAATCTAAAAGAGCATATGACAATAGAAAATAGCCTATGCTCTTTTCTTTTTTATTAAAAAAACAGTTTACAAATATGGAAAAAAACTAATTGTTTAAAAAAATAAATCAATATGTTATAATTGAAGAGTACTTTATAAAATCTAACATTTAAGCGACTAGAGGATAGTGTGAGCTCTAGAATGATTTATAGGGGAATTGGGTATTAAAACTTAATTTAAAGAGCTGACTTGTCAGAATTAAGGTGGCACCGCGCTAATATGCGTCCTTAAGATTTTTTATATCTTTTGGGCGCTTTTTATATTTTTAGGGGGTTATATTATGAGATTAATTTCAGGAATTCAGCCAAGTGGAAATATTACATTAGGTAATTACTTAGGCGCTATTAAAAATTTTGTAAAGCTACAGGATAGAGAGGATATAACAGACTTTTTAGTATTCGTAGCTGATATGCACGCAATTACAGTACCACAGGATAAACAAGCATTAAGACAAAATATTAAGTCTTTGGTTGCTACATATTTAGCATGTGGCTTAAATCCAGAAAAGGTACATATCTTTATTCAATCAGAGGTACCTGCCCACGCTCAGCTAGGCTGGATATTACAATGTAATGGCTATATTGGTGAGCTAGAAAGAATGACACAATTTAAGGATAAAAAGGAAAAGCAGGTTGCTGGTGTATCTGTTGGTCTATTAACATATCCTTCATTAATGGCAGGAGATATTCTTCTTTATGATAGTGATGCCGTACCTGTAGGACAGGATCAAAAGCAGCACCTAGAATTAACAAGAACTCTAGCCGAAAGATTCAATAATAAATATGGTGATACATTCGTTGTCCCTGAGCCATTTATTGCTGAGGCTGGTGCTAAGGTAATGTCTTTAACTGAGCCAACAAAGAAAATGTCTAAATCAGATCCTAATCCAAAGGCCTATATTGCACTTTTAGATGACATTAATATTGTTAAGAAAAAAATTAGATCTGCAGTAACTGATTCAGATGGTAAAATTGCATATGATACAGTAAATAAGCCAGGTATTTCTAATTTATTAACAATTCTATCATGTGTAACTAATACTTCTATTAAGGATTTAGTAGAAAAATATAAGGATTCAAATTATCAGCAATTTAAGGATGATGTAGCTAATGCAGTAGCCTTAGAGCTTGAGCCTATTCAAAAGAGATATAATGAATTAATTAATTCTCCTAAATTAGATGAGGTATTAAACGAAGGTAGAGATTATGCTAATTATTTAGCTAATAAAAAGATTGCTAAGGTTTATAATAAGGTTGGCTTAGGAAGAAAAACAAAATAATGAAATTAATAGAAACAATCGAGGATTTAAATTTACAGCTTGATGACCCTGCCTGCCAGGAGCTATCAAAAAAGCTAAAACGAAAATATACAATCCTAGGCAATTGCCTATTCTTTGGTGGTCTTATTATTTCTATCTTAGCATTTATAGCATTAATAGGAATTTCAATTTATGCTATAGTAACTAAAACAATGATATATTGGCATATGTCATTTATATTAATAATATTTATCTTTGCAATTCTTGCAGTATTAGGTAAATATTATCAATCAATTTCAAAAGAGATTATAGTAAAAAATTAACGGATTACCCGTTAATTTTTTTATTTATCTCATATTCTACATTATTTATAAAGCCTTGAATCATTAAATCAACCTGATTCATTAGCTCTAAATATTCTTCTACAAACGGAATATCTAATAATTCAGAATTTAATTTCTTATATTCATCCTCATAGACCTTTAATTGATTAATTTGATTAAATTCCCTAGCATTTACCATTTTCTTTTGTAAATCCTTTATTTCATCAAATTTTTCAATTATTTTTTCGTTTGATTCAACATAATTCTTTAATTCCTTAAGCCTTATAACCTCAGGAATATTATTAAAATAATCTAATAGCCTATTATTCAACTAAATCACCAATCATAAACCAGCTTTTAGCTTCCTTTACCTTAACCTTAACAATTTTACCGATTAAGGATTTATCATTTGATTTAAAATGTGTAAGCTTATTATGCTTAGAATAGCCACTCATCATACCTAAATCAGATTTAGATTCGCCATCTACTAAAACCTCGACAACCTCTCCAACAAATCTTTCAGTACCTCTTAGATAGCCCTTATCTACTGCCTTCTTAAGCTCATCAAACCACTCGTGCTTCTCTGAATCTGAAATTGGGTCTTCCATTTTAGCAGCTGGTGTACCCTCTCTTTTTGAATAAATGAATGTAAAGGCACCCTCAAAGCCTGCCTCTTCTACTAATGATAGTGTATCATTAAATTCCTCTTTAGTTTCACCAGGATATCCAACAATAATATCTGTTGTAATAGAAATACCAGGTATTTCCTCCTTTAATCTTTTTATCTTATAAAGGTATTCCTCTCTAGTATATTTTCTATTCATTATCTTTAATACTCTATCATTTCCAGATTGAACAGGGAAATGAATATGAGGCATTACACTCTTACATTCAGCCATTGCAGATATAGCATTTTCATCCATATCTCTTGGGTGAGGAGATGTAAATCTAACTCTTTCAATACCTGTTTTATCAATATCTCTTAATAAATCACCAAATGTATAATCATTACCTAAATCCTTACCATAGGCATTTACATTTTGACCTAATAATGTAATTTCCTTATAGCCTTCCTTAACTAGCTCATTAACCTCAGCTAAAATATCCTCCTTAGCTCTAGATCTTTCTCTACCTCTAGTATAAGGAACAATACAATATGTACAGAACTCATCGCATCCATACATAATATGAACCCAGGCCTTATATTTATTATCTCTAACCTTAGGTGCGCCCTCTAAAATATTACCCTCAGTAGATAAAACCTCTACTGCCTTTTCCTTAGTAAAATATGCCTGATAAATTAGCTTTGGTAAATTTCCTCTATTATGAGTACCAAATATTAAATCAACAAAAGGATATGATTCAATAAGTTTTTGAGTCGCATTTTCTTCCTGTGGCATACATCCACAAATACCAATAATCATATCAGGATGATTTCTTTTTCTACCCTTTAATTGACCTAATACTCCCCAAATTCTTTGTTCAGCATTTTCTCTAACCGCACAGGTATTTAATAATACTAAATCAGCATCTAGTGGGTCCATAGCCTTCTTATATCCAATAGACTCTAAAATACCAGCCATAATTTCAGAATCAGCCTCATTACCCTGACAGCCATATGTATAAATATAATAGGTCTTTCCATCACCTAAATGAGCATATTTATCAATGACACTATATTTAATTGTTTCAGTTTTAAAATTTCTTCTTAGTCTCGCTTCCTTTAAAGAAGGCAAAACCATATTTTCCTTATTAACACACTTAGCCATATATACCTCTTTTATAATAACGAAAGTATTATACTCTAACTTTAAGATTAATTCTAGTTATTTTGTTATTAGTATCTAAATCTAATATAACACCATTAATTCTATAATATTCTGATTTAGCAACAGAAGCTCTTTCATATACACCAGTTCTAAATCTTTTTACAATAGAATCTATATCATCACCTATTACAGAATCATAAGGTCCATTCATACCAATATCAGTTATATAGCAGGTATTTTTATATACCTCCTCATCAGCAGTTTGAACATGAGTATGAGTACCAATAATAGCATCTACCTTACCAGCAAATTCATATAAAAATGCCTTCTTTTCAGATGTAGCATCACCATGAAAATCAACTATAATTTTATCAGCATCAATTTCATTTAATAATCTATCCATTGTTTTAAACGGACAATCAAGTGGTGTATTAGAATAAACTCTACCTAGCATATTAACTATCGCTATTTTTTTATCATTATATTTCACATATAAAACATCCTTACCATATTCAGTATTTAAATTAGCAGGACGACAAATAGTAGCATTATTAATATATTCCTTTATTTCAGATTTTGAATAGGTATGATTTCCCATTGAAAAGCCCGCAATACCTAATGACTTTAATTCCTTATAATGCTTTTCAGTTAATCCTAAGCCTCCACTTACATTTTCAGCATTAGCTAAAACTAAATTGATACCATATTCTCTTTTAATTGAATCTAAATTATTTTTTAATACGTTAATTGTAGCCTCACCTACAATATCACCTAAATAAAGAATTCTCATATTTCACCTCTTGAATAGGGTAGAGGAAAGAAAATAGT
>DJXM01000086.1 GCA_002449755.1 Caryophanales bacterium UBA7004 | reverse complement strand
ACTGGGAATCTTTTATGGATACAATTATATTTAAAATGTGTTAAGATAAATTATAGAATAAATTCATTAATTATGAGGTGGAATATGAAAAATAAGTATGTAATTTATAGCTGTGTTGCAAATAGAGCTGATGAAACTAAATTAGTAAGAATCATTAAAATTCAAGCACATTTTAATGTAGAGGATCTAGCTATTGCTTTAATAACTGCTAGTGATTCATCTAATGAATTAAAGAATACTCAGATAGAATATGATGGAAGCTCTTATTATTTTGATTATGAGGATAAAATATGTGACGGAATTAATTTTAATGAATTAGTGAATAAGAACATTAAAATTACATTAAATTATAAAGATGGAAAGAAAATAGAATATAATTGTGATGAGGTAGGAGAAGAAACAACAAATAAGCCTATCACTAGAACTACACCATTTTTATTATCTTTAATGGGTGTATCTAGATTAACATATGAAGAATATAATAGAATTCATGCATCTAAGGAAAATGAGATAAGAACATTAGTTTCTATGAATGATTATTATGTAGAAGAATATAAGGAAGAAAATAAAATATTAAAAGATTTCCAAAGATTCTTTAATCTAAATAAAGAAACATTTTATATGTAAAATATAAATTAGGAAAAATATTTTCCTAAATTTTAAAAATATACTCATTTTTTATAAAAAATCAAAAAAACAACAAAAAATATTGAAAATAATGGCTTACCTAAAATATTTTTTATCAAATTCGAACCTATATTTTCTCAAAAGAATTTGAATTATAATATTAATAAAGGTAGGTATTAGATATGGCTAAAAAGGTTGATAATATCATTAAGGATTATTTATCTAAAAATGATAGGTTTAAGGACATATTAAATTATTATTTATTTAAAGGTAGACAGGTTGTAAAGGAGTCTGATTTAAAGGAATTAGATACAACGCTTGTTAATACTGAAGGAGATATCTTTGAAAACTTTAGAGATCTATTTAAGGAAGTATGTATTGTAAAAGAAAATCGTAAAAATACATTCCTCCTAATAGGTATAGAAAATCAAACAAGAATGGATTATGAAATGGTATCTAGAGTATTTCTATATGATGCTTTATCATTAAGGAAGGTATTTAAAAATAATGATAAAGTAAAGCCTATAATAACAATTGTAATTTATTATGGCGAAAAGAAATGGAATTGTCCAAAATCACTATATGATTATTATAGAGATATGGATGAAGATATTGATGAATATATGGATGATGAATTATCTGAATTCATTCCTAATTATTTTATAAATGTAATTGAACCATATCAAATGACAGATGATGATATTAATAAATTTAAATCAGATTTCAAAATCGTATGTGATTTTATAAGAAAATCAAAAGATATTAAAGGAATTGATTCAATTCGAAAAAATAATGATAAAATAGAAGATGAAACAATAGATTTAATTAATTATATAACTAATTCAAATCTTGTATATGATAAAGAAAGGGGAATTGATAGTATGTGTAAGGGATTAGACGAATTCGAAAAAAGAGCCAAAAACGAAGGTAGAGCAGAAGGCGAAACAAAAAAATTAAATGAGAACATAAAAACAATGCATAGTAATGGCTTTGATGCTGAAACTATCGCAAGAGCTTTAAGCCTAGATGTTAATTATGTTAAAGAGGTTTTAAGTAAATAATAGTTTTTTGTTAATGGTAGCTAATTTTACTTTTTAAGCAAAATGTGATAAAATTTTTGTGTATTTTTTTGAAAAAGGAGAAGAACATGAAAAATTTGACAAAATCATTATCTGCATTAATATCTTCAATTATTGTGCTAGTTGTTGGTATTTTATGTATTGTTGCTGGTGCTTCATCTGGTGAAACATCAGCTAATGCATATGAAGGAATTTCATTAACATTAGGTATTTCATTAATTGTCGCATCTGGTTTAGTATTATTATTAACTTTAATTGCTGTAATTATGTCTAAGGGTAAAACTACATTTGGTCCTGTCGCAATTGGAGTTAGCTTAACTTTAGCACTTGGTATTTTCTTTGTATCTGACAAGGGCTTAGGTGGTAACCTAATTTGGTTATTCTTAAATTTTGTTCCATTTGTATTAATTGTTGTTGGTTCTATTATTATTGTTGATGCAATAATTAATATAATTATTGGTGTAACAAGAAAAGAATTACCACAAGCATTAATTCCTAGCATTGTATCAATCGTATTAGGTGCTGTATCAGTATTATTTGGTGCTTTAATGGTTGGTAATGACCCTGTAATTTCTAAGGGTGCTCAATTAGTTATTTTCGGTATCATTATTGTAATTTATGCTTTAGCTATTTGTGCAATTGCATCATTTGCTTTATATGCAAATAGATTTGCTAATAAAGAACCTAAGAAGGATTCAATTGATGCTGAGGTAAACGAGGTTAAAACTGAGGAATAGTTAATTAAAATGGATTTTAGCTTTGCTAGAATTCATTTTTTTCTTTTTATTAATATCTTTTATAAAACAAATAAATAAATTTATTGTATAATAAATTTGGGATTTGGTGAAGTTTATGAATATGAAGAATTTTATCACCTTTGAGGGTGGAGAATGTAGTGGAAAAACTACTGTTATTAATGAAATAGAAAAGAAATTAAAGGAATTAAAAATAAATTATGTTTTAACTAGAGAGCCTGGCGGAATTAGAATTGCTGAGGATATTAGAAATATCATTTTAGATATCAATAATAAGGAAATGACTCCTGAATGCGAGGCATTATTATATGCTGCAAGCAGAATGCAGCATTTAAAGGAAAAGGTAATTCCTGCTTTAAATAGCGGTAAGATAGTTTTATGTGATAGATATATTGATTCAACTATCGCTTATCAGGGTGTTGCTAGACACTTAGGAATTGATAATGTTTTAAAGATTAATTCCTTTGCTTTAGATTATATGCCAGATTTAACTATCTTTATTGATGTTACACCTGATGTAGCTTTAAAAAGATTATCATTAAGAGATAAAAGTGATAGATTAGATTTAGAGGAAGAAGAATTCCATAATAATGTTTATAAGGGCTATCAGGAGGTTGTTAAAATGTATCCTGATAGAGTTAAGGTTATTAATGGAAATCAAACATTAGAGGAAGTTGTAAGAGATTGTACTAATGCTGTATTATATTATTTAGGAGTAAAATAATGAAGGTTGCTAGTGTCAAAGAATCACAAAAAATGATTTATAACATTTTAAAACAAGCAAAACAGAATAATAGATTATCTCATGCCTATTTGTTTTATGGTGAGAAGGGCACTGGAAAAAAGGAAATGGCTATCGCTTTAGCCTGCATGCATTATTGCCCTAATGGTGGATGCTTAGAATGTGATATCTGCCAAAATATAATTGATGGCAATCATATGAATGTTGATTATATTGGAATTAGTGATGATAAGACTAAAATATCTAAGGATCAAATAATGGATTTACAGGAGGAATTCTCTAAAACATCATTAGTTGAGGGTACTAGAATATATATTGTTGATGGTATTGATACTGCAACATCCCAAGCTCAAAATTCATTATTAAAATTTA
>DJXM01000073.1 GCA_002449755.1 Caryophanales bacterium UBA7004 | reverse complement strand
TGTAATAAAGTATTTGATGAGTAGTGGTCTAACAATACCTTATAGAGTATATGTAAATATGTAGAAATACATAATTATATATAAATTCGTTAAAATATGAGTTTACTCATAGTGAATTGAAAATTCACTTTTGTTCATGTAGGTCATACATCAACATCTATTTCATTAGCTACAGGATTGGCTAAGGGAAGAGATATTTTAGGTGATAAGGAAAATATAATTGCTATTATCGGAGATGGTTCATTATCTGGTGGAGAGGCAATGGAAGGATTAAATGTTGCTGGTAGTGAGATTAATTCTAATTTAATTATTATTGTAAATGATAATCAGCAATCTATATCTGAAACTCATGGTGGTATTTATAAGAATTTAGAATTATTAAGAAATACTAATGGTAAAGCTTTAAATAATATGTTTACCGCTATTGGATTAGATTATGCATATTTAGGAAATGGTAATGATATTGAAGCATTAATTGAATTCTTCAAGAAATATAAAGATATTGACCACCCAATTGTTTTACATATTAACACAAAGAAGGGTAAGGGCTATAAGCTAGCTGAGGATAATAAGGAAGCATGGCATTGGTGCTCTCCTTTTGATAGAGAAACAGGAAAGCCTTTATATAGCTTTAGTGGAGAATCATATGTAGATATTGCAAAAAAGCATTTGCTTAATAGAGCTAAGGAGGATAAAAGTGTTGTTGTAGTAACTCCTAATATGCCAGCAGCCTTAGGATTATCAGAAAAAGATAGAATAAATTTAGGTAATCAATTTGTTGATTGTGGTATAGCAGAGGAGCAGGCCTGTGCTATGGCATCAGGTATTGCTAAAAGAGGAGCACATCCAGTAGTAGTTACTAATGCGACTTTTATGCAAAGAACATATGATCAGGTTAGTCATGATATTTGTATTAATAATACACCTGTAACATTCCTATTAAATTTCTGTAATTTTGACGGTTTAACTGATGTTACTCATTTAGGTATATTTGCTATATCAATGTTTTCAAATATCCCTAATTTAGTTATTATGGCCCCATCATCTAAAAATGAATTATTAGATATGATGGATTATGCTATTTTTAAATCTAATCATCCTACAATGATTTTACTTCCAGGAGATAAGCCTATAGAAAGAGAAACATCATTAGATGTATCTAATATTAATAAATTTGAGGTTACTCATAGTGGTAATGATGTTGCAATTATTGCATTAGGTGATTTTTATTCTAAGGGTTTAGATTTATATAATGCATTAAAGGATAAATTAAATATTAATCCTACTTTGATTAATCCAAGATTTGCATCAGGAATTGATGAGAAATTATTAGATTCGTTATTAAATAATCATAAATTGGTTATCACATTAGAGGATGGAATAATTGAAGGTGGATTTGGTAATAAAATAGCTAATTATTATAGTGATAAAAATATCATTGTTAAATCATATGGATTAGAAAAAGAATTCTATGATAGATATAATGCTAAAGAATTATTAAAAGAATTAAAAATGGATACTGATTCTATTTTAAATTATGTAAAAGAAACAATTGGAGGCAAATAATATGAAAAAGAATATTGGTGCACAATTAGCATTATATCCAAGCCCTGTTGTAGTTATAGGAGCAATGGTTAATAATAAGCCAACATGGACTTTAGTAGCCCATTTAGGTACTATGGCGCATAGCTCAGTGATGATTTCATTGAGTCAAGCTCATTATATTAATAAAGGTATTATTGAAAATAAAAAATTATCAGTTAATGTTGTAGATGAATCATGGCTTAAAAAAGCTGATTTAATGGGAGTAAAAAGCGGAAATAAAATAGATAAATCTGAATGTTTTTCATATGTTATAGGTGAAAATGGAGCTCCTATAATTGAAAATGCTAAGCTTTCAATTGAATGTGATGTAATTGATAATTATGAATTGGATCATTTTGATAATTTTATTTGTAAAATTTTAGCTACATATGCAGATGAATCAATTTTAAATAATAATGGCAAAATTAATTATCATGTATTTAAGCCTGCGTTATTTGAATTCCCTACATACGAATATTTTGTATTAGGTGAGAAAATAGGAAATTGTGCTAAGATGAATTAGTTTATTAAGGGGAGCTTTATGCTTCCTTTTTTACTACTATTTTGATCTATCTACACCTGATAAGAAAGTTAATGATTCTAATAAAGAATTATCAGAAAATAATGAATGGTTAAAAAGAATGAATATTGTGTCAAATACATATGGAAAAGGCACATTTATTATGGATAGAGGCTTTGATGGTGCTATTTTGATGGAAAAAATCATAGAAAATGGCAATGATTTTATAATTAGAGCTAAGAATTTAAAAAGACATGTCTATGTAAATGGTGAAAAAACAACAATATCTAATTTAGGAATTAAGCATAAAGGATATTATATATTTTGTACAAAAATTGATGGAGAAACACAAGGAATTTTTTTATAAAAATTTGAAAAAAATGTGTTTTTATACTATAATAAAGATACAAAAGTTGGATATAAATGTTAATAATAAATAATATTTTTTTATTTTGTTTCTTATGTTAGACTGATAAATCAAGTCATTTTACTAAGTTATGAGGAGGTAATAGCTTATGAAATTTAAGAGATTAATATTAGGATTAGTATTATTTGTTTTTATTTTTGGTGTAATCTTTGCGTTTGCGAATAATAGCAAAGCTTATGCAACATCAAATGAAGAAACAAATGAAACTAAAATTTACTGGTCGGCAAATGATTTATATAATAGTCAAGCAGGTGTTCGAAAAGAACCTAATCCTGATAATGCTAATGAACCTATAGTGGAAAAAATTACCCAAAATAATACTATAAGTGGTATTACTCTTAATGTTACAGAAGGTACTAATCCTAAAAATTATGGAGAAGTTGGCTGGCTTGGTAGAAAATTATATAATGATGGAAACGAAGAAAATGGATTTGTTTTTTCTACAGAATTGGGAACAATAACAAATATAAGAATTTGCTTTAGAGAATTTTATAGTGATTATTTATTAAAAAATCCTTCTGCTGGATGGACAAAAAAAACTCATACTTATGATTATGATAATACTTCTGAGTATGCTTATGAGATTTTATGGGAAGGTACTCCTTCAAAAGAAGTTATCCTACGTGGCGAAAATATTGATATTGACCTATATGGAATTGAGTTTACTGTAAAGGGTGATTTTAATGTTTCAAAAATCAATTACGATTTAAATGGTGGAAAATTTATCGATTTAGAGGTTTGTGAATCATTTAATAACCCTCAAACTACTTATATTGAAGGTGTTGAAACATTACTTTCCACAAATGTTGGCAATAAGTATGGTTACAAGTTTGTTGGATGGTGTACTGATAAAGAATTAACTAATGATATAAAAACTGTTCCAGCAAATGCAACAGGAGATAAGGTATATTATGCTAAATATGAAGAAGTACCTAAGCACAATATCATTTATCATTTAGATGGTGGTGAATTTGTTGGCGAATATCCAAATACATTTTATGAGAATTTTAGTTTAAAATTACCATCTAATGTAATTAAAGAAGGCGTCGGTTTCTATAGATGGAAAGATGAAAATGAAAACTTTATTACAGAATACGATGGTAGAAGTGAAGAAGATTTAGAATTATGGGCTGAATACCGTAATGTGTATAAAGTAACATATCATCTTAACGGAGGAACTTGGCCTGAAAATGCTAAAATTGATAATACATATGTTGAAGGTATTGGTTTAACTAATATAGATGATTTCAATAACTGGCCTGTAAAAGACGTGAAAAGTTTTGCGGGATGGTATACTGATGAAGAACTTACAGAACCCCTATTTGATGAACCTGATAGAACGGGAGATGTTGAATTATGGGCAAAATGGATGTCTCCTGGTATTGATAAAAGAGTTATAACAACTGAAGGAAAGACTGTCTATGAAGTAGATGATATAAAGATTACTGCTGATAATGCTGGTGATGAAAAAGGTATTTTAATTAATAATGAGAATAAGATTTCTATTGATTTCTCAAAGGTCTTATATAAAATAAACTTAGTTAGAATAAGGTTTAATGGTGATTTAGAATATTTAGTGGATACAAACTTTGATTATACTGCTTGGCATGTTGATATTTATGATGATAATGCATTTTTTGATGTATCCGGTTATGGAGCCGATGCTTTCGAATTTTCATTAAAAGATGGCAATTTATATGTTGAGGAAATAACTATTGCTGGACGTTATATTACTAGTAAGATTTCATACGTTTTAGATGGAGGAACCATTAATGAAGAGTTTGAAACAGAATATGATGAGGGCTTAGGATATACTTTACCAACTAATGTTATTAAAGATGGCCTTGTATTTACTGGATGGTTTGATAATGAAAATTTTGAAGGTCAACCTATAAAAGAAATTACAAAAAATGATAAAGGTGATAAGACATTCTATGCTTATTTTTCAAATAATCCTGAAGCATTAGTTGAATTAGCGGAAAATTCAATTAATAATTTACCTGAAGAAATATCATTAAGTAATAAAGAAGAAATATTAAATGCTAGAAGTAAATATGAAGCACTAAATGATGAACAAAAATCAAGCTTTAGTCAAGAAATATTAGCAAAATTGGTTGCTGCTGAAGAAAAACTTAATACACTTATTGCAAAAGATGTATCTGATAATATAAATAATTTACCAGAAATTAGTGCAATTACTTATGATAATAAAGAAGCAATTGTATCAGCAAGAGAAGCTTATAATACTTTAACCGATGCTCAAAAAGCTAAAGTTTCAAAAGAAGCTCTTGATAAATTAGTTGCTGCTGAAAATGAAATTATTGATATTGAAAAATCAAACGAAGTTGGATCACAAGTTAATGCTTTACCAACAAGTGAGGAAGTTTCATTAGATGATGCTGAAAATATTAAAGCAGTAAAAGAAGCTTATGATTCCTTAACTGATTCACAAAAAGCAAAATTATCAAAAGAAGCTAAGGAAAAGCTTGTTGCTATAATTACTGAAATTGAAACTCTTGAAAATGTCGATAATATAGTTAAAGAATTACCAAAGGCTGAAAATGTATCATTAGATGATTTAGAAAAAGTAAAAAAAGCAAGAGAAACTTACAATGCCTTAACTGATTCACAAAAAACTAAGCTTGGCGAATCAAATAATGTTATTATCGCTATTGAAAAAAAGTTGGCAGGATTGGTTGATGATTTAATTGTAAATTTAGGAAGTGTTGATGAAATTACTCTTGATAATAAAAATGATATTTTAACTGCAAGAGAATTTTATGAATCATTAACAGAAGAGCAAAAAGCTTATGTTAGTGAAGAACATCTAAATTTATTAAAGGCATTAGAAGCTAAATGTATCGAGTTACAAGATGCTTTTGATACTGAAGTAGCAAATGATGCAACTAGTGATATTAATGAATTGCCAAGTGCTGATGAAATTAATCTTGATAATAAGGAACAATTAGATGCTGTTAAAGAAAAATATGAATCATTAACTGAAGGACAAAAGGAAAAAATTTCAAAAGAAACTAAAGAAAAACTAGAAGCAGCAATTGCTGAAATTGAGGCTATTGAATCTGTTTATATTAAACTTGATAATTTAAAAACAAATATTTCTTTAGAAGATGAAGAAGCAATTCTTCAAGCAAGAGCATCATATAATTCGTTAACTCCAGCTCAACAACAAAAAATTCCAGCTGATGTAGTTGATAAATTAGAATCTGCTGAAGAAACAATAACTATTATTAAAGCTATTAATCCTGTAAAAGATTCTATTGAAAATCTTGGCGTTATTATATATAATTCTGAAACTAAAGCAAAGATTGATGCCGCAAGAGCAGCATATAATGCATTAACAGAAGATCAAAAAGCATTAGTAAGCGCTGATACATTAAAAGCATTAACTGACGCTGAAGATTTATATGCTAAGCTAGAAGCTGATAATACAAAGGCTCAAACTGTAGTGGAAAAGATTAATGCAATAGGTGATGTTCAATATAATGATCAAACAAAGGCTAAGATTGATGCCGCAAGATTAGCATATGATCAATTAACAGATGCACAAAAAGCATTAGTAAATAATACTAATACATTAACAAATGCTGAAGACTTATATGTAACAAAGAAGACAAATGCTGATGCCGCAAAGGCAGTAGAAGCAAAGATTAATGCAATTGGTAAGGTTCAATACAATGCACAATCAAAGGCAAAAATTGATGAAGCAAAGAAAGCATACAATGCTTTAACAGC
>DJXM01000068.1 GCA_002449755.1 Caryophanales bacterium UBA7004 | reverse complement strand
ATGGATCAGAGAAATTTAAATAAATTCTATCAACCTCATCATCACTAAAATATGTACCTAAAACTGCCGCATCCATAACAGCTATTTTTAAATTAGGAATATCATCATTAATTATTTTTTCTAAGCATCTTAATAATACTGAATCAAATTTTTCGATTGCTATATAATTAATATCTGGATTTAATTTGGCAAGGGTAGACATAAATTGACCCTTACCACATCCAATTTCAATATGTAATGGATTATTATTTGAAAATAATTCATTCCATTTCCCTTTATATTTTTCTGGTTCATTAATAAAATATTTATTATTATCAACCATTAATCTTTCTCTTGCATTTTTAACCTTACGTAATCTCATTATTGTGCTAAATCCTTTATCGCTAAATAATATACCTTAATGGCATTAATAAATGATTCTATAGTCATATATTCATTAGAAATATGACATACATCCTCATCATTTGGCATGGCTGGTCCAAAGGCAACCGCATTTTTCATTTCTCTTGCGTAGGTACCACCACCAATAGTTATTGGCTCACTATAGTCATTTGTTACCGCCCTATAGGCCTTAAGAAGCTTCTGTACTAATTCTGAATTCTTAGGAACATAATGACGCTTAGAGCCACCTCTCATTTTAAAATCATACCCAAATTCCTTAGTTATTTTTTCTAAAGCTCTAGGAATATTTTCAAATGAATCATCAAGCGGACATCTACAATTTACACCTAATCTAATTTTTCCGTTTTCAATTCTAGCTAATGCCATATTAGATGTTAAATCCTTCATTTCATCATCATATTCAAAATAGCCAGCCCTTTTGCCGCTATTATCCCATAAATAATATTTATCCATGAATTTTGCTAATTTAGAATTCGAATTCTTAGCTAAGAAATCAAATAAAATATAGATAGCATTTAAGCCATTATCAGGCTGCATAGCATGGGATGCAATACCATAAGCAATATATGTATCACCAACTACCTCACCCTTATAATTGTTCTTCTTCAAATAATCAATAAATTCCTTCTTTAAATCAATTTTAATTTTCATTTCAGCCTTAGAAGGAACAATATTATATCTTTCACCAGATATTAATGATTCAATAATATCATCTTTTAATTCACCTATAATATCATAAGATAAAATTGCTTTTTCTCCATATATTAAAGGGAATGATGCATCAGGAGAAAAGGCGATTTCAGGCTCACCCATTTTTTCTAAATATCTTTCCATGCATCTAGAACCAGATTCCTCATCACATCCAGCAATTAATCTAATTTTTTTATTAGGCATAAATCCTTCATCTAGTAGCATTTTCATTGCTATAAATGAAGCAACTAAAGGTCCCTTATCATCAGTTGTACCTCTACCATACATTTTTCCGTCCTTAAATACTAATTTAAAAGGATCAGTTTTCCATTCGCTTCTTACAACCGGAACAACATCTAAATGAGCTAAAATGCCTAATGTTTTGCCACTGCCAAATTCTAAATAGCCTGCATAATTATCAACATTAAATGCATTAAATCCTGCTTTTTTACCTTCATCTAATAATGTATCTAATGCCTCTTTATTTCCTTTTCCAAAAGGCATTTCTCCATTTTCCTTATATTCATCTAATACAGATTCACAACTAATTAACTTTTCTAATAAGCTATAGCCATAATCTAAATATGACTCAACCTTCTTATCTAAATTCTCCATAATTATTCTCCCTATATAAAGCAAAATAAATCACCTAAGGCGATTTATTCTTTAAAAAGTTTTAAATTTCTTTTCCAAGACCAAGTGCTATTATCTTATCAGCTATTGCCTTAACAGCCTCTTCCTCATCTTCGCCTTCGGCTTTAACCTCAACTACTGTACCACTATAGATACCTAATGACATAACACCCATAATAGACTTGAAGTCTACTTCCTTTTTAAGTGCTGAAAGTGTAACGTCAGATTTAAAACCCATTACTACATTTACTAGCGTTGTTGCAGGTCTTGCATGAATACCTGTCTCACAAGTTATTTTAAAAGATTTTTTTACCATGCTTTATATCCTCTCTTCCATCGCTTTTGTTACTAATTGGCTATCTTCTCTATAAAGTGTTTTTACTACATTGCCTGTGATGAACACACCTGATGTAGCAAGGCTTTTGATTTTTTCATTATCTAGCAAATCTAAATCATTGACCTCAATTGCGACTCTACCACCATTTTCTGTTTTAACACCCTTGATGTTTTCTTTACCACCAAAGGCCATTAAAAGCTCATCAATATATTCATCATCAATTTTAATTTTAGTATTCTTACATTTCTTTAAGAATATCAATAATGCAATCAGAAGGATTACAACTATTACCGCTGCTATTACTGCAACTAATACACCAGGATTAATACTATTAATCAAATTGAACGCCTCCAAATCGCAACATATACATTACTATTATAAATAATTATATATAATTATTCAAGTAAAATGCTTTCATAAATGATTATTTTTCGGTTAATTATTATGAAAATGTTCAAAAATTTCTACAGCCAAGCCTTTCGGAATACCAATTTCCTCTAATTCCTCTACCTTTGCCTTTTTAACGTTATCAATAGTAGTAAATTTTTCAATTAATAATTCTTTTCGCTTAGGTCCTAATCCCTTTATATCATCAAGCTGACTCTTAAAGAATCCTTTAGCCTTATTGCTTCTAAAAAATGATATTGCAAAATCATGAACACGTTGAGATATATCAGCAAGCAATAAATAAATATCAGAATTCTTATCAATAGTAATTAATTGATCCTGATAAAATAAAATAGTTGCCTTATGATGATCATCCTTTTGAATACCTAAAATAGGAATCTCTAATCCTAATGATGCTATAACCTCTTCTGCGGCATGAACCTGGATTTCACCACCGTCCATAACAATTAAATTTGGCATACTACTATCTTCCATTAATAATCTATAATATCTTCTATAGATTACCTCCTTCATAGATGCATAATCATTCGCGCCTATAACAGTTTTAATATGATATTTTCTAAACTCCTTAGGAGCTGCTTTACCATTTATGTAGCATACCATTGCTGAAACAGGGTATTCACCAAATAAATTTGAATTATCAAATGCTTCAATTCTTTTAGGTGGATTAATACCTAATAATTCACCTAATGAATCAATAGTTTCCTTTTTCTTTAATACAGTATTCTTATAAATATTTCTTTTGTTCTCTAAATTAAACTTAGCATTATATACAGCCATGTCTAATAATTCTTTTTTCTTGCCAAGTTTCACATCAATAACATTGACACCAAGTGCATCCTTTAATAAATCTAATTCTAAGCCTGAAATACATATTTCATTAGGCTTTGTATTAGATTCATAAAACTGAATAATATAAGCCAAAACATCATTTTCGGTATCATAGCCATTAATAATAGTTTGATGATTTTGAACGATACTTCCTAGTCTTGTAATAATAATATTAATTGAAATATCTCCATCATTTTCATAAACACCAATATAATCTCTTGATGTTAAATCATTAATAGTAATCTTTTGTCTTTTTACTGTACTATTAATATCATTAATTAAATCTCTATATTCAATCGCAGCCTCAAATTCCATATTTTGGCTTGCCTCATTCATCTTATTCTCTAATTCCTTAACAATTTCGTCAGAATCACCATTTAAGAATTTAGCAATATTTGATTTATATTCTGAATAATCAAAATATGCATTATTAATGCATGGAGCAAGGCACTGATGCATATGATAATATAAGCATTCCTTTTCAGGAATTCTATAGCATTTTCTAAGCGGATAAATTCTATTCAATAAATCACAGGTAGCACGTGCAGCTTTAACATTAGGATATGGCCCAAAGTACCTAGCAAAGCCCTTCTTCTTTTGTTCTCTTGTAACTAAAAGACGAGGATGCTTTTCATTAGTTAAAGCAATATAAGGATATGTTTTATCATCAGTTAAGGAAATATTATATTTTGGATCATATTCCTTAATTAAATTAATTTCTAAAACAAATGCCTCAAGCTCTGATTCGGTAATAACATAAGTAAAGTCACATATTTCAGAAACTAATCTTGTGGTTTTAGCATTATGAGCGCCATGAAAATAGCTTCTTACTCTATTTTTTAAATTTTTAGCCTTACCAACATAAATAATATCGCCATTTTTATCTCTCATTTGATAAGAGCCTGGCTTATCAGGTAATAAAGCAAGCTTTTCTTCAATTAGACCCATAGAATGCCTCCTTATCTTTTTAATTTAGAAATATAATCATGTATACTTATTCTCTTCTTATTTCTAATAACCTTAAGTGAAGGATATTGAATAGATATTTTTTCTAACCTCTTTTTTATATTATCATAATATTGGTCTCTTTTAGTTTTAACTTCATCAATTTTATTAGATATAACCTCTTTTGTTTCATCTCTAAACAAAATTGCCTTATCCTTAAGCTCATCAAGCTTAATAATAATCTTAGTAATATTAACATGCTTAATAGTAGAAAGAACAATATCAACAATTAAGGAAATAAATAAAATAGAGCATAAAATATAATTTAATATATCAATTTCAATGATATAGCCTATTATTTTTAATACTAATGGATTCAATGCATAAACCACTAAAATTACTAACATCATAAACATTGTAGAATTTCTAAGACATACTCTACCATTAATATTTAAAAATTTATCAGAATAATCCCACCATCTCATTTTAAATATTTTTTCCATAATAAAGCTAGTTAAATATTCTAGCAATGAGGTAAAAAAGAATCCTATTATTGCCACTAAATACCATCTATCTGTAATAAATTTACCAAATTCAAATTCAGTTAATGGAATTAATATTAATAATGCTCCAAATGCATAAATAGGAACTAGAGGTCCATATAAATATCCTCTATTAGTTATTTTTTTAGTTAATATAAAAACATAAATAACCTCTGCTATATATCCTAAAAAAGCATAAATTATAAACATTAAAAAATACAAAGTTAATTTTTCCATAAGTGCCTCTTTGAAAAAAATAAAGTGGTTAATTGCTTAACCACGAATTATTTTAATTACTTTAATGGCTTAAAAGTCATTGAAATTTTATCCTCTAAAATTTCCTCTAAAGCTTCACCAATAGGCTTTACACACTTTGGATCATCTATAGCTGTCCATCCGTCCTCTTCTTCAATAACATGAGCACGCTCTGCCGCAATTATAGCTAATTTATATTTAGAGTCAACCTTTTCTAATAATGCGTCGATTGAAGGATAACGCATTCCATCATTATTCTTTCTAGACATTTCAGTATGCCTCCTTTTTCCCAAAAGAATTATAGCATAATTTTTTTGTAATTGCTATTAATTTTCGTCACTTTCACCAATAAGTTCATAATATTTATGAATAGAACGTTCAGTTTTTGCGTGCTCAGCACGAATAATAGCCATAATTCTATCAGCTGCGTTATTAACCTCATCATTAACAACGATATAATCATAATACTTAGCTGACTTAAATTCACGATTAGCCTTATTAATACGCTCCATAATGACCTCTTCAGATTCAGTGCCACGCTTTTTTAATCTAGCATATAAGGCTTCTTTTGAAGGTGGAACAATAAAAATCATAACACAATCAGGTACCTTTTTCTTTACCTGAAGTGCACCATTAACCTCTATTTCTAAGACAACCTCTTGACCCTCTTCTAGTCTTTCATTAACCTTATCAAATGGTGTACCATAATAATTTCCAACAAATTCAGCATGCTCAAGGAATTTATCATCCTTAATTCTTTGCTCAAATTCCTCCTTAGAAACAAAATAATAATCCTTACCATCAACCTCACCAGGTCTCATTTTTCTAGTTGTCATTGAAACAGAATATGTAAGATTATGGCCCTTCATATCAAATAAAGCCTTTCTTACAGTACCCTTACCAACACCAGAAGGTCCAGATATTACAATTAAAAGCCCTCTATCATTTAATTTCATAGCGTCCTCCTATAAATTTCTTATATCTTCTTTTAATATTGATAATGAATCAATAATTGAATCTAAAATATCATTTAAATTATCACTATCTACAAATGTATTATATTCTAATAATAATACATCTGAATCTAAAATAGCTTTAAAATATTGGCTTTTAATATTAAATGAATTAATCATTTCATATACATTTTCCTTTTGATTAATTCTTCTAATATTAACTAATATACTAACTGATTGATTCCCTTCATTTACATTTATATAAGGATAAATTGAAAAATCATTATATGATACCGTAAATGAAATAGAAGATGAATTCTTCTCATATGAAATTTTCTTTTCATTAAAATATTTGATTATCAAATCACCTATTTTTTTCTTGCCAAATAACATATTTAATCCTCACATTAATATTTAAAACTATTTTACTATTACTTATAAAATATTTCAATCACAAATTAGTTCTCTTAGGCTAATATTATTAAACATATTTCAAAGAAAAAAACAAAGGCGGATATTAAAATCCACCCATATATTACTTCTTTCATAATTGGAATTAATCATAAAAAATGATATACTCTACTAGGGTGATAGAGTTGAGCTTTGATGGAGTTTTTCTTTCTAAAATTTTAGATGAAATAAACTTTTTAAAAACAGGCAGAATATCTAAGATTTTAGAATCAGGAGATACTGATTTTATTTTTACAATCAGAAATAACAGAAATAATTATAATTTAATGCTATCATTTTCTTCTCTTTTTTCTAGAATTCACTTAACAATGAGACAATATGATTCTATTAAAAACCCTAAAAGCTTCACAATGTTTTTAAGAAAGCATATCGAAGGCTATTTTATTGAAGATATCAAGCAATATCATAATGATAGAATTTTAATATTTACTCTTGTAGGCTACAATGAAATGCAGGATTTAAATAAAAAGTATTTGATTTGTGAAATAATGGGTAGATATTCAAATATGATATTAACAGAGGAGAATTATAAAATAATTGAATCCTTGAAGCATGATGGTGTAGGTGAATATAATAGAACAATTTTGCCTTCTGCAATTTATGAATTTCCAAAAATTGATAAGCTTAATCCATTTGATTATAAAAAGGAAGAAATCATAGAATTATTTAAGGGAATAAATAATCCAAAGGATATATTAAATAAATTTAATGGTGTATCAATGACATTAGCATTAGATTCATTTAAAAATGATAATGTTGCTTCTAATTTTTATGATAATATTCATAGTGCTATAAAGCCATCTATAATATTAGATTTTAATAATAAAAAGGATTTTTATTTTAATCCATTATCATATATAGTAGTTAATTCCTATGAATCTATTTCCTTATTATTAGATGATTATTATTTTAAAGAGGACCTAAAAAGCAAGGTAAAGGCTAAAACAGGTGATTTATTATCATTTGTAAATAAGCAAATATCAAAATATACTAAGAAGCTAGAAAAGCTAAATTTAGAATTATTAGAGGCTAATGATTCTGATAAATATAGAATATATGGAGAGCTTCTTCTATCTAATAATAATTTAAAAAATAAATTATCTGAAATTGAAGTATTTAATTATTATACTAGTGAGAATATAAAAATTAAGCTAGACAATAAAATTACAGTATTAGATAATTCAAATAAATATTTTAAAAAATATCAAAAGGCTAAGTCTTCAATTAAATACATAAATGAACAAATCGAAGAAACAAAAAACGAAATTGAATATTTCACTGTTTTAAAATATCAATTAATAGACGCATCAATAAATGAAGCCCTAGAAATACAGGATGAATTAATTTTAAATAAATATTTATTTAACAAGGAAATAACAAATAAAAAGAAAAATCAAAAGCCTAAGCTATTAACCTATGAGGTTGATAATGTCTTAATATCTGTTGGAAAGAATAATATCCAAAATGAGTACCTAACTCATAAGCTAGCAAATTCAAATGATATGTGGTTTCATGTTAAGGATGCTCCAGGAAGTCATGTTGTTGCTCATTCAAGCGAGGAATTATCAGATGATGTAATTAGAGCGGCCGCAAATTTAGCTGCATATTATTCTTCATTTAAGGAATCATCTAGTGTCCCTGTTGACTATACAAGAGTCAGAAACATCAAAAAAATACCAAAGAGGAGGGCATGCTTTGTAACATATAAGCATCAATCTACTATTTATATAGATCCAGATTATAATGCTATATTAAAGCTAAAAATAAAGAAATGACAAATAATTCATATAAAAAATTCGGCTATTATTATGATGAGGTAATGGCAGAATTAAATTACGATTTATGGCTAGAATTCATTGAGCCATATTTAAAAAAAGGTGATTCTATTTTAGATTTAGCCTGTGGCTCAGGAACCTTTGCCACTATGTGCAAATTAAAAGGATTTGATGTAAGTGGCCTAGATTTATCAGAATCTATTATAGAAATAGCTAACGAAAAGAAAAAAATAAATAGATTAGATATCCCATTTTATGTAGCTGATATGACAAATTTTAATTTAGGTAAAAAATTTAATGTCATTACCTGCTTCTTCGATTCAGTTAATTTTTTAAAGGATAAAAATCAAATTAATAAAATGTTTGATTCAGTATATAGACATTTAGAGAATGGCGGATATTTTATTTTTGATATTGCATCAAAAGCATTATTTGATGAATATGCTATGAATGAAAAGATTGAAGACTATGAAACATTTAAAATAAACTGGACAACAAAAAAGACATCTCCTACAACACTTAAGCATACAATTATGATTAGTGAGGATCAAGATGTCTTTACTGAAAATTATTATGAATATTTTTATGATTTAAAGGATTTATTAAATAAGAAATTCAAAACAATTAAAATCGCTGGAGATTTCAACGATGATTTAGAAATGGATGATGAAAGAATTCTTTTAGTTTATCAAAAGCTATAGAATTCTTAATTCTGTATAAACATTATCGATTGTTTCAGATAATGCTTCTAAATCATTAGGAGTTAAATCTCCTTTTTTTAATTTTTCAATTACATAGTCAGTATCATTTTTTAAAAAAGCTGAACCAACATTTAATGAAATATTATTAATTCCTTGGATATAATTTAATAATTCATCTAATTCCTGTTCAGAATATAGCTTAGCTATTTTTTCTTTAGCATCACTATATTTCTTTAAATACATATTTTTAAAAACATCAAAATCCTTAGGATTAGATAAATTTCTTACTGCTTCCTTCTTATTTACATATGACATATTAAATCACTACCTTTCCATCCTCTTTAAAGGCTAAATGCTTTGAATAAAAATATTTAATAACCTTTTCCATTTCTTCTATATCTAAAGCACCAGTTGTTTCCATAGCTGAATGCATAGCTACCTGTGCAAATCCAATATCTACAGATGGTATAGATATATGAGATATATTAATAGCACCTAATGTACCACCACCAGGAATATCACTTCTATTTGTCATAAATTGATATTTAGCATTAGAATTTTCACATAGCATTTTAAATAAGGCAATTGAATATCCATCAGATGTATATGACCCTCTTGCAGCGGCTTTAATAACTACGCCGTCATTCATGAAGCATTTATTTGTTGAATCATATTTAGATGGATAATTAGGATGAAAGCCTTGGGCATTATCAAGTGATATAAAGAATGATTTTGCTAATGCCTTATAATATTCATTTTGATTAATATTTAATGCATCAGCAATTCTTGCTAATACTATATCTAATAAATTAGAATCAGCACCCTGTCTTGTTCTAGAGCCTATTTCTTCATTATCAAATAATACCATTACATTAATAGTACCATTAGCTGGCTTTGAATTAATTAATGATTCTAATGCTACAAATGAGCATTCTAAATTATCGATTTGAGGAGCTACTAAAAATTCATTATTTTGTCCTGCATACATTCCTCTATCTAAAATAGCTAAATATAAATCATATGATAAGATATTATCCTTTTCTACATTTAATTTTTCAGCAATCCTTGCTAGCATATCTCCATATTCAATATCATTATCAGCATAAATTGGCATCATATCCTCCTGAGGATTAAGCTTTTGACCACTATTAGCCTCTCTATTATAATGAATTGAAAGTGAAGGAATTACTGCCATTGCCTTATTAAAGGATATTAATTTAGTTTCAATTGAATTACCATTTTTTATTAATACTCTACCTGCAATATCAAGAGGTCTATCAAACCATGTATAAAATATAGGACCTCCATAAACCTCAGTATTAAGTTTTTGATATCTAGTAAAATCTAATTCAAAATTAGGCTTAAGCTTAAATGTTGGTGAATCTAAATGAGCAGCTGTAATATTAAATCCTAAATCATTTAAATCAGCTGGAATTTGAAATGCTACTAAAGATGAATTATTTCTTGTTAAAAAATAGCTTTTTCCCTTTTCTAATTTAAAATCATTTACCTCATTTAATTCAATAAATCCATTATTCAATAATATCTCCTTAGATTTCATACAAGCATGAAATGCTGTTTTTGAATCATGCAAAAATTCTAAAAAATCCATATTATTCCTCTACCTCCATACTCATTTCAAAGCATATTTCACCATTTATTCTTCCAACATAATAATTAGTTTTATCATCATTTTTATAATAACACATATGAATATTATCATTTAATAATGATTCATGTAAAAATGAAATATGTATTTTTTTAACTGCTCTATCATCAGTTAATCCATTATATACTACATCAGCATATTTAGCGTTATTCATATGACCATTATGATCTAAATCAGTAGCTAAAACCTTATAATCCCATTCCTTTATTATATTATCATTTAATAATGAAATCTTTCTTCTTCTATAATTAGGATAATTTGTTTCACTACTATATTCACCTGTAAATTTAATATCATCGCCACGTGTTAATCTTCTTGTATTAATATCTATCAAAACCCAAGTAGATACACCCTTAACTAATAAATTGCCATCTAAATCTGAAATTGTAAATTCACGAATAAATTCTAATCTATTCTTTTCCTTTGGCCATGTCTTTACCTTAACATATGATATGCTTTTAAATTGCCTTAATTGCTCAAATTCGATTGATGAAACAATCCAATAATAATTCTTTTTTACTAAATCATCAAATCCAACACCTAATATATTAGCATGTAGCGATGCCATATCCTGAAATAAATCTAATATAGCAGCAGGTCTTATGTAATCATTTTTACCAACCATTGATGTATGAACAAAAAATTCTTTTTCTAATACCATTAAAGCCATAATAAAAAACTCCTCTAATCTCTTTTAATTATACCATTTTTAAATTGAAATAAAAAGCGTTCATATGAACGCTATCTTACAATAAAATAACCAATTAAGGCAACTATGATACCAACTAATATACCACCTAAAACCTCAGTATATCTATGACCAAGCATTTCCTTTAATCTTCCCTTTTTACCAAAGCCTAAATCTAGCTTTTCCTCTTCTGACAAATTAACAACCATATTATTTAAAATAATTGCATGCTTAGATGCCTCATATCTAACACCCATCGCATCATGTACAGTTATAACTGTCAAAACAAAGCTTACAGCAAAAGCCCAATCAGGATAGCCTAAATCATGAAATTGTAGCATACCAATAACTAATGTTAATGTAACTACAAGGCTTGTATGGCTTGATGGAAAACCACCAGTAGATACTAGCATAAACCAAGTAGGTCTCTTATGTTTAATTGAATAATATACAAATTTATATAATTGACATGTAAAGCAAGATATTACTGAAATATATATAATTTGAAGTGCCCTACTTGTGAAGAATGCATACATATCCTCACCTAGTGATTCTAAAAACATAATTAAATCTCTTCTTCCTCGTCTAAATTCTCGACATTTCTAACTTCTATTACCTCAGGTACATATTCAACTAATAAGGCCTCAATACCTTCCTTTAGGGTATAGTCTATAGAACCACAGCCTACGCAAGCACCAAGCATTCTAACGTATACTATACCATCCTCAAAATCCACAAATTGAATATCTCCACCCTCACTATTAAGGTATGGTCTTAACTTATCTAAAACTCTATGTATCTCCTTAATAGTTTCAGCATTTTTATTTTCTTTACTTTCCATAATAATCTCCTTTAAAACTACTGTTGATGATTCTTTTTATGCCTATTGTTATTAGGTCTATTATCCTGATTTCTATTTTCTTTAGGCCTTCTATCCTTATTATTCTTATTATTTGAATTATTGTTATTATTTCTGTTATTATTTCTATTAAACTGATTTCTATTTTGAACCTTTGATGGATCAAAGCCATTAGAAGATGAAACATAGCTTTGAACCTGAGCTGAGGAATCAACCTTTCCATAGCCTGGTGCGATTTCCTTTACATCCTTCTTAGGCTCATCTCTTAAATAATCAGGAAGCTTTCCTTGTGGTATAGAATTAATTTTTTGCATATTTAATTCTATATTTGGCTTTCTCTTTGGATTAGATTCTAGAACTAATGAATCCTTATCAAAGCTTTCCTTTACTAATTCATTAATAACAAATCCAGAAGTATCAGTTTCTGATAGCTTTGGATTATCCTTTATTTTATTATACTCATTTTCAGTTATTCTTCTTAATATATAAAATGGACTTCCAACAACAGTAGATATCTCTAAATAATCATCGATAAATCCAAAATAATTTGGAGATTTAGGATCATTATTAAATCCTTTTAATCTTAATAAACCAGCTGCGATATCTCCAACAATATATGAGCAATTATCGAAGCATTCCTCTAAATAGCTTTCACAAAATGCTTCTTCATTAAATGCATCTCTAAAATTGTTTTTTAAATGATAATAACCCTTGCTACATTTAATTAGCATATAATCAACTCCCTTATTTTATAGCATTAATATCTTCTAAGTATTTATAAAACCCATTAAGACCTAATACTATATCTGAATAAGTCTTCTCAAAATCACCAGTATACCAAGGATCACTTATATCCCTCTTTAAGTCGGTATAATCTAATAATAATTTTATTTTATTGTACCTATCTTCTATTCTTCTTTCAATATTAATTCTATTATACTCATCCATGATTATTATATAATCAAAACTATTATAATCATTTTCTGTAATTCTTGAAGCCCTTTTTTTAGAATAATCAATATTAAATCTATCTAATATTCTTCTAGTGCCACTATGTATAGGGTTTCCTATTTCTTCACTAGATGTAGCTCTAGATTCAATAATAAATTGATTAGATTTACCCTTTTTATTAACCATATCCTTAAATAAGAATTCAGCCATAGGGCTTCTACATATATTTCCGTGACAAACAAATAAAACCTTAACCATAATTAATCACTTTCTACTAGGCATACGCATTCACATGCCATTGCTTCTCCTCTACCAACAAACCCCATTTTCTCCCAGGTAGTTGCTTTAACACTAACATAGGATTTATCGATATTTAAAATATTCGCAATAGACTCAATAATCTTTTCTCTTTTAGGTGCTATTTTAATTTTTTCTGCATAAATTGTTAAATCCAAATTAACTAAATGATAATTTCTTTCTCTAACCTTTTTATAGCATTCCCTTAAAATAATCTTAGAATCCATATTTAATGTCTCATTACTATTATCAGGGAAAAATGTTCCTAAATCACCTAAGGCTAAGCTTCCAAGTAGGCTTTCTGCAACCGCATGCAATACTACATCAGCATCACTATGGCCTAAAAGGCCAATAGGTGAATCAAATAGAACTCCACCTAAAAATAATTTTCTTCCTTCTATTAATTTATGAGTATCCCAAGCATGTCCTATTCTAATCACTAAAATCACTCCATACTGCTAATGCTATTTTTAAATCAAAAGGTGTAGTTACCTTAAATATTTCTTGATTAGCCTTCACTAAATCAATTTTAACATTAGGGAAATAATGCTCAACTACTGATACATCATCAGTGAAATGCTTATTTTCTATTAATGCCTTTGAATAAGCATTTAATAATAGCATTCTAGGTCCACACTGTGGTGTTACAGCCTTAATTAGCTTACTTCTATCTAATGTCTTTAATCTAGCTCCATTTTCCTTTATTGTATCAATAACATCTAAATACGATAATATGCATCTATTATCCTTTTTATTAATTTCAATATCATCTATTAGTTTATCAGATATAAATGGTCTAGCCGCATCATGAATTAAAATGTAGTCGCCAGTTGTTTCTCTAATTCCGTTTAAAACAGAATCTCCTCTTTCTTTACCTCCAAATGTATATTTAACATTTTTAGGTAATAGGGGAATAATTCTATCCTTATCATTTTCATTAATAACACAAACAACCTCATATTTATGCTTCAAAAATTTTTCTAAGGAATACATAAAAATAGGCTTACCACCAATTTCTAATAATATTTTATTTTCATTTAAGCCCATTCTAGTTCCACGACCAGCCATTAATAAAACTACACTAATCATAAAATCACTACCCTAATAATTTCATATCTAAATAAACATCATATGAATCTAATTCTAAATCTAAATTACCATATTCCTTATAGCAAATTCCTATTTTATAGCCCTTATAGCCATTTAAATATCTATCATAATATCCTTTACCATATCCAATTCTTTGATTAGATTTAGATATCGCAACACAAGGTATTATGTAACAATCTATTAGATTTCTATCAATACTATTTCCCTTAGGCTCCTTAGTATTAAATGGTCCATCTATTAATTCATCATTTAAAGAATATTTAATAAATTCTATTTCCTCATTTGTCTTTGGTAAATAAAAGCTTTTATTCTTATAATGATTAACTAATTCCATTATATTTATTTCCTTACCTATAGGATAATAAATACCAATATTATTAAATCTATCTAATATTTTATTTTCAATTATGAATTTAACTAAATCATTTGATCTATTTAAATTATCATAAGATTTTCTATCAATTAAAGCCTTTTTTCTCGCTTCTTTTTTATCCATTATATCTCATATCCTTATAGAAAACATATGAAGATGTATATCTTGGATTAAGTGAATAATTAAGAGCACTCTTTGCACATTTTAAGCATTCACTTGGATTTGGAGCCTCGTTAGAAACTACAATACCCATATTGATATCAATCTTAATTTTATCATTAATATAATTCATTGAAGGATGTAAAATCTTCTCTTCATTTCTAAGACTAGATTTTAATGATTCCATTCTATTATATGCTGTTATAACAGCGACAAATTCCAATCCATTAACTCTATAGATTAAATTTTCATCAACAAATTGATTTCTAAATACCTCAACATATTGGCTCATACACATATTACCAATAGGTCTACCATATTTTTCATTTATTTCAGGAATAGATGTAATCTTAAAATGAACAAGCTCATAGATTCTTTCTTCTGAATATAAATCCTTAAGCTTATTTAGAAGCATTTCCTCTGTTCCTACCTCATCTAATACAGTACCAGTCTTTTCAAATGAATAATCATTAACTACATTTATAACTCCGCATAGCTCAATTGAATCCTTGGATACAATCTTCTTACCATCCTCTTTAACATATACATAATAATTACCTGTATTATATCTATATGATAAATGATAATCACCACTTGATAATTCAGCTATTTTCTCTCTATATACCTTTAAATCATCAGGATGAACATTTCTAAAGAATTCTGTGCCACTTACTGTATTACCATTTAAAAATAATTTTTTTACTAATACATCATTAAACCAAATAGTATCTGTTGATAATGTATTAAAGAAAATACCATCAGTAGACTTTTCGATTACTGTAACGAATCTATCATTTATCAATTTAAGCTCATTTTTAGCCTCTAATTCGCTTTTTTCTAATCCGATAAGATTATCTTCAGTTTTTCTTTCACCAAACAAAATACGCCCATTATATCTGTTTCCATGGAAAATGCATGTTTCAGTAAAATATAATGCATCCTCACTACCATCCTCTAATTGAATTCCTAATTCTAAATTAGAGATTGGATTTTCAGGATTAACTCTTTTTCCGTATTTATGATAGAACTTCTTCATATCAGCCTTTAGGCAGCCCGAATCATTTAATCTAATTAATCTATATTTATTTTCAATTACATCAAAAATATTTTTTCCTAGGGCTTCAGATTCCTCAATACCTAAATCATTTAAGAAGAATTTAGAAATTTCCTTTACCTTATCCTTTTTATTTAAAATAACATATAGCTTTGTTTCATTAATTGACTTCTTTAATTCTCTTTGGAATGTTTCAGATGAGAATGATAATTCTACTACTGTAAATAATAAAACAAATGATGCTAATTCTATAGCAATTAATGAAGAATACATTGTAATAATTAAAGGATCATTATTTGTATTAAGGATTTGATCCTTAAAAATCATAAATAATACTGCGCCAAATGTAATAAGGGAAGAAATAATGAATCTTGTTAGTAAAAACTTTCTACTAATTAAAGATTTCATAATAATTATTACTGTGATTAAACCAGAAAATATAACAGCAATAACTGGTGATTGTGAAATATATTCAATTAAATCTGCCAATACTACCATTTAAATACATCTCCTGCATAATAATATACGAATATAACTACTAAAACAATTAATAAGGCTATTCCTAAAACAACAACTGGTTTTACCTGCTTATTAGGGTTAGAAATTGCATTACTCTTAAGTAAAATATTGAAAGGAGCTGTTAATACTTGAATGATAATATTTAATATTGTTTTAACATTTTTCATATTTACCTCCTAGTTTCTACCTAAATAAGTATTAAGATAATCTAATAAATCATTTTTATTATCGATTTGTCTCATGAAGCCTTGGTTAGCAACATGCACATGACCAGTTTCCTCAGAAACAATAATTGTAAGTGAATCTGTCATTTCAGAAATACCAACACCAGCTCTATGTCTTGAACCGATTGTCTTATCAAGGGAGGTATCCTGAGTTAATGTATAATAGGCAGCAGCACAAATAATTTTGTTACCTCTAATAATTACACCACCATCATGTAATGGAGAATCCTTAATAAAGATTTGCTCTAATAATTCCTTTGAAATATCTGAATTTAAGGTAATAGCTCTTTCACTATATTGCTCTAGTGAAATATGCTGCTCAATTGTGATTAAAGCACCAACCTTAACGGCTGACATATCAAATACTGCATCAGCTACTGCTTCTATTGTTGCTTGAGTAGATGAAATATTTGATTGCTTGCTTAATGATTCGCCCTTATGGAATTCCATATGCTTTCTAATTTCAGGAGCTAATAATATAACTACAATAACCAAATAAGAACCAAGTATTACCTGATATAGCATTGCTGAAATTTCAAGTCCTGCAATATTTGAAAACCATGCAATTAAGGAAATAATTAATCCTATAATTACTAGGAATAGGCCTTTTCTATATTTAAAGCAGATATAAACTACTAAAGAAACTAAGAATAATAAGAAATAACCATCTAAGATTATTCTAAAAACTTTGTTATCCTGGAAAAATTGCTTAATATTTTCTATAAACATAGCAGTTAACATTTTAGCTACCTCCTTAGATTAAAAAACCACTAATATAATTATACAACAAATAATTTATTATTTGAATTTAAAAACAACTTTTGAAAAAGAAAGTTTTAGTAAGTTAATTTTAAAAGTTAATT
>DJXM01000052.1 GCA_002449755.1 Caryophanales bacterium UBA7004 | reverse complement strand
TAGATATATAATATTAGATTTTAATGTAGATTAGCATTTTATATGAAATTTATAATATAATCTTGATGTCGAAAAAATCGACTTCACCAAAAAACTTCTTTTCAGTCCAAAATGGTGGTACTAGAAAATTACCATATGCCTTCACCGAACAAGGAATATATAAGTTAATGACTGTATTAAAGGGTGATTTAGCAACTAAACAGAGTATAGCATTAATAGATGCCTTTAAACAGATGAAGGATTATATAGTTGAGATAAAAGAAGAAATAAGCAAGGATGATTTAAAATTTGAAAAAAATAATGCTGATGATGAATATTCAATAGATTATTCTGCAATTATAGATGAGAGTAAAATGAATAAATTAATAGATAAATAATTAGGTATCGCAAGATACCTTTTGTTTTATATATTAACTAAACCAGTGGTTTAGTATAAACTAGAATAACTATACCAATTTGGTATTTATCATATTTTTTATATTTGCTATACTATTGGTGTGGAGGATATTAATATGGAAATATTATTAAATGAAAACATATCTAAATATCGTAAGGAAAATAAAATGACTCAGGAGGAACTTGCAGAGGTATTAGGTGTGACTTTTGGTGCGGTAAGTAAATGGGAGCGTGGGTTAGCTACTCCTGATTTAGGATTAATTATGCAAATGGCTAATATCTTTGATGTGTCAGTAGATGCTTTAGTTGGGTATCAATTAAAAAGCTCTAATATAGAGGAATTAATCAAAAAGATTGATATGCTTGTTTTAAATAATAAGCATGATGATGCCATATTTGAATGTAATAATGCTTTAATTAAATATCCTAATAATTTTAAGATAGTATATCTTGCAGCGAAAACATATCAAATAATTGGATATAAATTACATAATAATGATTATTTAAGAAGAAGTATAAATTTAATGGAGAAATCTATTCTTTTAATTTCACAAAATGATAATACAGAAATTAGTGAAATTACTATTAATGGAGAAATAGCTCAATGCTATATTTCTTTAGGTGAGGCTATAAAAGGTATTGAGATAATGAAAAAATACAATATAAACGGCATTTATAGCCCTTATATTGCATTTTCTTATGCATCTAAGCCTGATTTTAAGGCTAGTGATATTGAGCCATATTTAATTAGTTCTATTTCTAATTTTAATTCTTTATTTTTAGTTGCTATATCATATTCTAAATATTATGAGGCAAAGAGAAATTATAGTGAGGCTATTAATATGATTTTATGGCTTAAAAATTTATTAATAGATATAAAGAAGGATAAGAATAAAACTAATTATTATGATAAATTAATGGCTACAGGCTATGCTATATGTGCTGATTTAGCATTTAAGGATAATGATTCTAATAAAGCATTTGATTTTTTATCAGATGCATATGATTGTGCAATTAGATATGATAAAAATCCAACTAAGATGTATTTTGATAATCTAATTTTTAAATTAGATGGATATGATGATGAATATGCTGAGGATACGCTTGGTAATACTGCAATGGATGCAGTTTTAAAAAGACTTGAGAATAATAAAATTTTAATTAATAAATTAGATGAACTTAAGAGGAAATAATATGAAAAGAAATATTAGAGTATATACCAAGCAATTTTTTAAAAATAATAGGATTAATTTTATTTTGGCATTTAGTGAGGTTATGCTTGTTACAATTGGAATGCTCACTATTTCATGGCTTTTACAGCAGGTTGTTGATTTGATTGCTGGAAATAATACTAGATTTAGCTTAAGTGAGCTTTCTATAGTTGCTAGCATAATATTTGTTGGGTGTGTTTTAAGCTATTTAATATCATATGAATCTAAGCCTAGATTTATTACTAAGGGTATTTCACAATATAAGGAATTTATTTTTGAAAAAATAACAAAGAAGAATATTTCAGCATTTGTTGGTGAAAATTCTTCTAAATATATATCTTCATTAACTAATGATATTCAAATAATTGAAAAGGGATATTTATTTAATATCTTTGATATTGTAGCAAATATCATATTATTTATTGGTGCTTTAGTTATGATGTTTATTTATAGTCCTCTTTTAACAGCTATTGCTATAGGCTTAACCATTCTTCCTATTGTATGTACTGTAATAATTGGTGGAAGAATGGCTAAGGCTGAAAAGGTGGTTTCTGACCAAAATGAAAACTATACTGGAGCTATTAAGGATACTTTAGGTGGCTTTTCTGTTATAAAGGCATTTAAGGTTGAATTTGAGATGATTAAAAATTTTAAGGAAAATATTAAAAGATTAGCTAATTCTCAATCTAAAAAATATAAGATGCAAATATTAATGGAAATGTCTGGTACTTTAGCATCGCTTCTAGTTCAGCTTGGTATATTTTTAATTGGTGCATTTCTTGCTATTAATGGGTATGGTGTTACTGCAGGTACAACTATTATTTTTGTTCAGCTTTTAAATTTTGTTTTAAATCCAATTCAAAATGTGCCTAAGGCTTTAGCTGAAAGAAAAGCCGCAAGAACTTTAATTGAAAAGATTAGAGATGAATTAGATCAAAATGTTAGAGAGGAGAAGAAATCTAATTTAAATAAATTAGTAGATGGTATTAATATTAAGGATTTATCATTTGGTTATAGTAGTGATAAAAAGATATTGCATAATATTAATTTTAAATTTGAATTAGGTAAGAAATATGCAATTGTTGGTACATCTGGCTCTGGTAAGTCTACTTTATTAAATCTATTAATGGCATCTAATGATAATTATTATGGTAGCATTAGCTATGATGGTAATGAGATAAAGGATATTAATAGTGATAATTTATATGAGATTGAAAGTATTATTCAGCAAAATGTTTTTATATTTAATGAATCTATTAAAAATAATATAACTATGTTTCAGGATTTTTCGTTAGATGATATCAATAAGGCTATAGATATGTCTGGCTTAAGAGAATTAGTTAATGAAAAGGGATTAGATTATATTTGTGGTGAAAATGGTAGTGGTTTATCTGGTGGAGAAAAGCAAAGAATATCTATTGCAAGATGTCTTTTAAGAAAGACTCAAGTTTTACTTGTTGATGAGGCTACAGCATCATTAGATAGAGAAACTGCATATCAGGTATCTAATTCAATACTAAATTTAGATGATGTTACATCTATAGTTGTAACTCATTCTTTAGAGGAAGGCCTTTTGAAGCAATATGATGAAATTATTACTTTAAAGAATGGGGCTATTATAGAGCATGGAGCATTTAATAATTTGATTAATAATAAAGGATATTTTTATTCATTATTTACTGTGTCACAATAATGATAGAGTATAATATTATCGTAATACAAATTTGAATTATTTAATTATAAAAAATGTAGTCGTTTCACTTTATGAAATGGCTATTTTTTGATATAATCGATAGTGATTTTTTATAAAAATTTAAGGACGTGATATTATGGCAAGAACATGTGAGGTATGTGGAAAGGCATCAGGTAATTATATCCTATGCTTTGATTGTAATAAGAAAAGGGAATCAGGTGAAATAGTTAAGGATGAATCTGGTAAGTGGATTTTAAAGCAGCCAGATAATAATCATAAATGTATTATTTGTGGTGCTGATGCTAAATATGATTTATGCTATAGCTGCTATAAAAAGAAAGAAAATATTCTTAAGGAATTAGAGGGATCTACAAATACATTAGAGGAAACAAAGGATTATTACAGTAATCTAAAATATAACATCTATAAGCTTAAGAATATGGATTATGCTAAAACTGCATGCCTTAAGCTAATTTCATTAGGTAGTGTATTAGAAAATACATATGAAATTAAGGATTATGAGAATAAGGCTAAAAAGGATGCTGTTGAATTATTAAAGAAAAAGGAAGAATTCTTAGCTGGCAAAAGGAAAAATGATGAATCAGCAGATGAAATGGTTCCAGAGGTAAAAACTGACGATGGAAATATCATCAAGGAGGAAATGAATGTTAAGGATGAAATCCTAGATTATAGAAGAGTATATCCTATGAACTTTAGATGCAAGGATGGACATTATGTACGTTCTAAGGCTGAAAAAATGATTGATGATTATTTATATGATAAGAGAATTATTCATGTATATGAAAAGAAGGTAATAAATGAAGAAAGGGATGAGGAATATTATCCTGATTTCTATTTATTATTGAATGTTAATAATCAAGAGATTGGTGTATATTTAGAATTCTTTGGCTTAGAGGATGATGAAAAATATATGGCTACTGAGAAAAAGAAATTAGATTATTATAAGAAAAAGAAATTTAATGTAATCGAAGTAAGAGATAAAAATACTGGTAATCTAGAGGATTACCTAGATTCTGAAATCATCAAGATTAAGAAAAAGTATAGGGACTAATAATGATAGGCTTTATAATAACAGCAATTATTATTGCTATATTAATAATTACAATACTTGTTTTTGGCGCAGTCTATAAATCATTTGTTAGAAAATATAGTGTTAGATATAAGCAATTAGCTGAATTAAATAAGAAATATACCTTTTATAGCTTTGTAAGACATGACCAGGAGCATGTATACGATAATAAAAATTTTTATGATGATATTTCAGAAGAGGATTATTTAATATATGAATTACAATTTATTCAATCTGATGTAATTAAGCAAATTAATTTAATGAGCTTTAATAATGAAAAATATTCTAAATATGAAAACGAGGTTAGCTTATTAAATACTATCTCTTATGATAAGGAAACAAAAGGATATATAAAAGGATTATTAGATTATGTAGAAAGAAAGGAATTTAAAAAACTATTTAAATCTGTTAATCCATGTAGAGATTATAGAATTAGAGTCATTCTATATTTATCGAAAATCAATAATCAGATTTATGCAAAGAAATCTAAAACTTTTTATTCTGATGAATTATTAAGAATAATAAAAAGATTAAAAAATAGAAATGGTGGCTATTTTAACGATAAAGGCATATGGGATTCTATATGTAGGGTTGAAAGAGGTAAGGTATCTAATAAGATGAGATTTGCGATATACAAGCGAGATGGATATCGTTGCAGGATTTGTGGTAGATCTCAGAATAGTACATTACTTGAGGTTGATCATATTTACCCTATAGCAAAGGGTGGAAAGTCAACATATGATAATCTTCAAACATTATGCCATAATTGTAATGTAAAAAAGGGAGCAAATATTTATTAAATTAATGAAATATAAATGGAACACCTGCAGGTATTAAATCTGCAGGTTTTTTGTTTTTTGTCTATGGGTACATTTAGTTTTGTAAAAATGTTATAATAAACTAAATGTACCATTATTGTGGGACTTCTCGCTATTAACCTTCTTAGTTATACTGAAAGTGTAATACGAGGAGGAAGGCTATATGGAAAATGTTAATTATTATTTAGTTTATGCGAAATGTGGTCATGTCGGAAAAGGAAATTATTTGGAGATAGCATTTCCTGTTTATGCTAAGACAGCACATGATGCGGCTCAACTGGTTTTAAAGAAACCAAAAGTAAAAAAACATTTAAAGAATGCTATTACAAGTGTAGAAGAAATCGATTGTGAAAAGTACTTTGATGAATTGGAGGCATTCAAGAATAATGATTATATTAAAGCACATTCAAAAAGAGATTTAGTATATTGTGAATTAGATATAAATCATCTTGAATCTAATTTTAAACGTTATAAAACATCTTTTGCAAGCAGGATTGAAAGAGTTAACTATATTTTAAGAAAAAACAGAATTAAGGAGCTACAGGAATTATGCTAAGAGAAATGTATTATTTTAAAGAAGATAGAGAAGGTTTTTCCTCTAATTTAAAGAAATTAATAAAAGAGAATGGTTTTACATCAAATGATGTTGCATCTAATTTGGGTGAAAATTATTATGAAATATTAAAAAAATGGAAAACTGGAGAAAGACTTCCTAGCTTAGATGATCTATCTAAGTTATCCAAGATTCTTAATACAACTATGGAAGATTTATATTTACCAAACGCTCAATTAAGAATTAATGATAATGAATATACAAATCTATTCGTTAATTCAAGTAATAATAAACTTGATTTGCTAGATAAGTTTTATCCTTCATTTCATAAAGATAAATTTATTGATGATTGGATTTCCATTGATGAATTTAATAAACAAAAAGATTTTAAAGAAGAGATTAATTATTTATTACAAAAGAAATTGTTCTCTTATTTAACAGAAAAAGAGGATGAAAAATTAAGGTTCTATTTTAAAATAGCTATATCTCATAGATATTATGACGAAATTGGCGGAGCTCGTGATCTTAGAGTTGATTATGACTCTTTTTGGAAGTCAGTTGATGATGATATGAAAAAAAGAAGAGGATTATCTTATAAGTATAAATTAACGAAGAATGCTATTAAGGAAGAATTCTTTGAATTCAAAAAGAAAATAGAGTTTGCTCCTGATTGTCATTATTTACCTCAAACAATAATTATTGAAGATGTTTTAGAATTACTTAATGATAAAGAGTCAATAAAAGCATATCTTAATCAATATGATGAATTAGTTATTAATTGCATGTATAGTATGAAAAATAATAATGAAATTGTTAAAGAAGTATTGTACGAGCTTGGAGCAAAAAGAATAAATATAAATATTCCTGATAATATTAGCTATGTTGATGAAATGCTTGATGAGGTAAGAAAACTATCTTACGAGGATTATTTAATATCTATTGGAGGTAAAAAATAATGGCTTATTCGTTGAATGATTATTTTAATAATAGAGATTATAAATTATGGGATTATATAGAATTTAATTTGTATCAAAAAGGTATTAAAATTGATGATTTAAAAGATATATTTGATGTTAGTTCAACAACTATAGCTAATTGGAAAAAAGGTGAATCAATTTCAAGAGAGAAAAAGGTTTTCCTAGCTAAAATGTTCGGAGTATCATTAGATCAATTCTATGATAGAGTAGATTCAAATATTAATGATTGGTTTTATAGATTAGGTATAATTGATGATCCTAAAAGACATAAAAACCTTAGAGATAGAGATTTAGATATTATGTTTGAAGCTGCTGCGAAGATTGGTTGGTATATAGAACAAGTATTAGATAATAAAGAACCATACAATGAAGTAACACCTAATGAATTTGATTATTTTTGTCAGCACCTACAAGTTAGCTATGAATATGAACTAATTGATAAGAAAGTACCAGGAGAAAGCTATTTGAATTCTAATATATTAGTTAATATTAACGAAGAACTAAAGAAGTCATGGGGAAATAATGCTGATTTGAAGCAAAAACTTCATTATAAAACTAGGGATTTAATCGAGATTCTATTAAGAAGTGAAAGTATTAAATACATTAGTAAATTCGTTTCTAGTGATGTAGAAAATACAAAGTATAATAAATTACCTGTTTATTTAAATCCTAAAAAATATTTAGAAAGGTACTCAAATATAAAGTCAAAACTAAAAGATTTTGACGAAAATGGCGATGTTTTAAAAGCATTGATTGGTGAAGGTATTGTATTTTGGTCAGATGATAAACCGGATTATGAGAAAACATTTAAATATCTTCAAACAGTTATAAGGCATGAAATATATGATAAATATATTGAGGAGGAAATGTAGGTTTATGAATATGCAAGAATATAACAAAGTTAAGAATATGACGTATTTAGAATACTGTGATTATTTACAAGAAAAATATGGAATTGGTAAAGCAGATTACTTTACTAAGTCATGGAATAAGAATTCAAAAGTTAGTAGAACAAAAGAAGGTTTATTAGCTCATCATAAATATGAAGATCATGCTATTATGCTTGGTGATCCTAATTTTGCTAAGAATAATCCTTATGAATGGCAATTAGCAAATAATATCGTTTATTGTGATTATTTGGAGCATTTATTTTGTCATATATTGATTTGTGAATATCCATCTGATGATAGAAATCTTTTCGAAGCAGTTGGAATAGGTGGAGTTATTAATTATTTAGTACCTGAATTAAATGATATGTATTCAGGATGGGTTACAGGCCAAGCATGGAGAGCAACATGTCATCAAAAAGTAATGAATGATAAAGATGTATATTTAGAATTATTAAAGAGATTTAAGCATAGTTGCTCTAATTATCCATTCTATACGGATGATTGCTTATTTACAAGTTTTAACGAACCATTCGGTTTGTGGTCAAGAGAAAAGAATAAAGCATTATTTAAACTTATAAAAAATCTTTAGTTTTTCTAGAATTCTTCGTCCAAATTAGTTGTTGACTCTTCATTGTTTTTTTAGTTTTTGTTAGAAATTATAGCCATTAAATGTGTATTTTTTTACATAAAAATACATGATAAATATTTAGAATATTTAAATTTTTTAATATAAAATGTCTCTTTTTGAAAAAAATATGTAGAAATCCTACTTATAGTTAAGTGGTTTTATATTATTTTTATAAAATTTTTGATATAATAAAATTACTGTACTACGTGAAAAAGTATAAGGAGGAAACTAGATAGTTTTTATTCTAGTTATAGTGTATATGGCTGAATGTAAAGTAGAAAGATTTACCTTAAAGGAACTAAGTGATGCATTAACAAAAGGAACATATGGAAATATAAAAATAGTTGTTCCTATGTTTCAACGTGGAAAAAGATGGGATAAGAATGCGGATAAGGAATCAAAATTTATTGATTCATTAAAAAGAAATTTTCCGGTAGGAACTTTATTGTTTTATAAAACAGTAGAAGATGGAAAAGAAATATATACTTTGATAGATGGGTTACAGAGAAGTACTACTATAAAAAAGTATCTTACTAATCCCACTAGATATTTTAATTTAAGTCAATTATCATATGATGCAGTTCATGATTTATATGATTTAGTATGTACTGATGAAGCTCAAAAGAGAATTGTTGATGATTGTATACTTGAATATGTTCGTGGATTAAAGAATTTTGGCGAGTTTAATATGATTAAATTGATTACAAAGCTAAAAGACTCATTAAATTTACAAAATATTGCTTATGACAAGGTAGATGAATTATTAAAGGATTCTATAGATTCATTAAAGAGAGAATATGATAATTTATGTAAAATTGAAATTCCTGCCCTAATATACACTGGTCCAGAAGATACATTGCCTGAAATATTCGATAGAGTTAACTCACAAGGTGTTGCATTAACTGATTATGAAATATTTGTTGCTTCATGGCCAAAAGATAGATTTAAAGTTGAAAATGAAAATATAATTGCTGAAAATATTAAAAAGTATAACTATCTTGGTAGTGGTGAATATGAGCTACAAGGATATAATGAAACAGAATTTAAAAATAATAAATTATTAAATGCCTTTGAGTATGTATTTGGTCTTTCTAAGTACTTATGTAACAAATATGATTCATTAAAGTTTAATATGAATTTAGAAGCCGATATAGCAAATCCAGTAGGTTTTGAATTGCTTAATGCATGTTTTTTTAGTTCTCATAAGACATTAAAGGATGTTTATAAAATTGTTCTTTCATATAAAAATAATTTGGATAAACTTGAAAAAGCTTTAGAAACTTGTGTTAAATTTATTGAAGGATGTATATCTCCAATTACTAGATTTAAGAGTAATACTCATGGTGACAATGGTAAGATATTCCATTCTCAATTGCAAATATTATCATTAGTTTCATGTACATTTAGATTAAGATATAATATTGATGATTTGACTGAAAAGAATGATTGGCAAGAAATGAAAAGGACATTAGAAAAGAATGTTATTCAATATTATGTTCTTGATATTATAACTAAATACTGGCATGAAGGTGGAGGAAAAATATATACTGCTAATTCAGAATTAAGATATTTAAAGCCAATTCATGAAAAGATAATAGCTAATGCTTTAGATACATATTCTGATAATATTATGCTTAGACATGAATCTAAGCAAGTAAAAGGCGTATCTGAGCCAGATTACGTTATACTAAATGTTATATATATGAATACATTTACTGCTAGAGATCAATTATCTAATCAAAAATTTGATGTTGAGCATATTGCTACTAAGAAACAAATGATTTCTTATATTAAAGATACTAAATCAGATGGTTTACCAATCTCTCATATTGCTAATTTATGTTATTTACCACAAGAAGCAAATAGAAGTAAACATGATAAGAACTTTTATCAAGATCAAAATTATTTAAATCTTTCCGGTTTAACTTTAGAAGAAATTGAAACTAAATATAGTTTTACAAAAAAATCTGATTTAGAGTGGATGGATATAACTTATCGTGAAAATGACGATGAAATATTAAAAGATTATTACATTGGATTCTTAAGTAGCAGATATAAATTATTAAAAAAGAAATTCCTTCAATCTCTTGGATTTACAGTTGAGGAAGAAGTAACTGAACAAGTTGAGAAAACTTATTATGGCGACTTTGATGAGAATTATTTTATTTCTCATAAAATTGGAGAAATAATGAGGGCCTGTTTTAGTACCATTTCAAGCTATGAATTATTAGACGAAGATGATATAGAAAACCTTCAAAATGAAGAATATAGTAAGAATAATTTAGGATGTAATTATCCTGTACTTGTTGATCACGAAGATAAGACAATTGATTATAATGGCAAGAAAAGATATTATTCTGAGCCAATTATGTTTAATAGAAGAACATATTATTTATGTAATGATTGGTATGATGAAGATCGTGAATTAGTTATACCATGGTTAAAATCAAAATTAGAAAAGGGAAATAGTGAAGAAGAGTTTATTCACTTTTTATAATTATGAGTAAGTTAAAAGTTTTTGAGGCATTTGCCGGAATTGGTGCCCAGCATTCTGCACTTAAAAGAGCTGGGATAGATTATGAAATTGTTGGAATAAGTGAATGGTTTATTAATGCTTTATATGCATATGATGCTATTCATAATGATGGAGAAATAGAGATACCTTCTTATGAAAAACAAATTGAATATTTATCAAAGTTTACTTTTAGTAAGGATTCTGTAAATCCAGTTAAGGATATTACAAGATTATCTAGAAATGAAATAGAGAATTTATATCTTGCAAATGTTAGATCAAAAAATTATGGTTCTATTACTGAAATTAAAGGAAAAGATTTGCCAGAAATGGATTTATTAGTTTATTCATTTCCTTGTCAGGATTTATCAACTGGTGGCAAAACTCTTGGTATGTCAAAAGGTTCTGGAACACGTTCTGGATTATTATGGGAAATTGAAAGAATCTTAAAAGAATTAAAGGAAATTAATAAGCTACCAAAGTACTTATTAATGGAAAATGTAAAAGCAATATATGCTCCATCTAATAAAGCTGATTTGGAACAATGGCTTAATTTTTTAAGTAGCATTGGTTACTCTAATGGTTCAAAAATGGTACTTAATTCAATTGATTTTGGCGTTCCTCAATATAGAAATAGAGCTTTTATTATAAGCCATCTTGGAGAGAAGATTGATGATACTTATCTGCAAAATTATTCAAAACCATCTAATTCTATATTTCCATTTTTAAGAACTAACTATAATGACCCTGAATTAAGAGAAGAAGCTAATCAAGCACAATTAAATAATACTATTTCACGTGAAGAAATGTGGGCTATTAATAAACGAATTAATATTACTGCTTCAACTACTATTAATACAATAACATGTAACATGGATAGAAGTAATACTGCTGCCATGTTTGAATATAATGGACCTAAAGGTAACACTTATAGATTACTTACTATTAGAGAAGCATTTTTGTTGATGGGATTTACTGAGGAAGAATATTTAAGAACAAAAAGATTAGGATTGAGCTACAGAAAAATGAATAAATTGATAGGAAATTCAATTGTTGTAAATGTTCTTGAAGAAATATTTAGATTTATATTTGAGAAAGAGTATGGCTTGAAATGTCTAAAATAAGATTCAGTATAGATATCAAATCATTGTATTGTAATATATTTAATGATAATGATAAAGGACATACATGCACTGTAGCAACACCGATTAAGCAAGGTAATTCGATTAACCCCGATTTAGCAGATATTTATAAAATTCCACAGCAAATTGATTTTCAAGTACATCCTGATTTTATTTCAAAACTAATTAAGAATTCTAAAAGTAAAGTTAAAATTAATAATGTTTTTGTTTTTGATAAAATAATGGTTAATAATGTTTTGGTGAAATGTAATTGTAACTATTGTATGTTTGTCAAAGAAGAGGTTGATCCTCTTAAAGCACAGTTTGGTAGAATAAAGTTACATTATCCATTTTCTCTAAAAGATGATGATTTATCTATTGATAACAAAAAAGTATTTAATACAATCTCTGAAATGTTACATAATTATGCATTTATTATTAATTCATTTGATTATGATTTTGAGAGTAAATACATAAATTTCAATGCACAAATTGTCGGTTATAATAACATTCCATATTCAAAGGTTTTTATAAACAATAAAGGTACAGGTAATAAATTTAGTACTATTTTTAATCATTATTCAGATTGTTATGATTATGAGATTGTATATTTAAAAAAGAAGTATGGTGATGAAGTAAATCCAAATACTTTCAATGAATATATGGAAAAATGCTTTGATGTTGCTTTTGACCAGGTAGAGTCTTATTTAGAAAGTAAAGGCTGCCAGGATATAGTAAACATAAGGAATTTATATCCATATTCTTTATTTGATATTCAATATGTACAAAATAACGAATTAAGATATGGTATTTTAAAAGGTTCACTTGGTAAAAAGATTTATGTAGAATTATCAAGTGAACGTGTTAGATTCTTTAATTTATTTAGTAATTCTAGAATTTTTGTCGTTACTAATTGTTTTGACGAACCTATTGTTAATGAATTAGATTCTAATCGCGTTGAAAAATTTAAAGTAATTGTTGATGCTGTTAGATTGATAGAAGAGGAGTGAGATAATGGCTACCGAAACTCAAAAAATTCCACCAGCTAAGTCTTTGATTTATGGATTAAGATGTATTGGTTATAATTTTTCTACTGCTTTGGCAGATATAATTGATAATAGTATTTCTGCAAATGCTAAAAACATTAAAATCTTATCTAATCCTGATGCTCAAGAACCATATGTTGTTATATTTGACGATGGTTGTGGTATGGGAAAAGTTGAGTTGGATAATGCCATGACACTTGGTTCTGATAGAGAAGATAAGGAAGATACTGAATTGGAACTAGGCCGTTTTGGATTAGGTTTAAAATCGGCATCATTTTCTCAATGCTTGAAATTAACTGTTGCTAGTAAGAGCTGCAATCGTATAAATGCTATGAGATATGATTTGAATAAAATTCAAAAAACAAATTCATGGATTTTAGATACATTAGATAATGATGAAATTGAGAAATTGCCAGAAATAGAATCACTTAAGGAAGTAAAGAGTGGAACATTAGTTATTTGGCAAGAGTTTGATAAAATTAAAGAGGAAGCAAAATCATTTTCAGAATCTTTTATCTCTGTTATAGGTAATGCTAAGACTCATGTTGAATTTGTATTTCATAGATTTTATGATGATATTAATTTTGAATTTAATGGGCATAAAATAGAAAAACGTGACCCATTTTTATCAGAATTACCTGGTTGTCAGAGAGGCAGGACACAAGAAATTTCAGTTAATAATGAGAAAATCGTTGTTACACCATTTGTTCTACCTTTTGCAAATTCTTTGACATCAGAACATAAGAGATTATTAGGAAATCCTAAGAGCATTTATGATGATCAAGGATTCTATATTTATAGAAATAAACGTCTTATCATTTGGGGTAGTTGGTTACGTATGAATATTCGAAGTGAGTTTAATAAACTTGCTAGAGTTAAAGTTGATATTCCTTCAGGGTTAGATTCAATTTGGATGTTAGATGTAAAAAAATCTTCTGCAAAGATTCCGGATAAGATTAAGGAACAACTTCGTATTTCAATTAATGATTCAGTTGTTAGAAGTAAAAGAGAAGTTAAATATCCTGGAAAAAAAGAGGCAGAGGCAGAACTACCATTATGGCATAGAATCGATTTACATGGTGGCAATGTTAAATATGAAATTAATAGAGATGATAATCCTTTATATCTAAAATTACTTGAAATTCTTGATGACGAACAGGAAAAAGTATTGAATGCTTATTTAGATAAAGTTGAACAATTTATTCCTAAAGGATTAATTGTATCAGATAATGCTGATTCTATGAATATTTTAAATTCTGAGAATCAACTTGAAGAAGAAAAAATGATTGATGAAATTGTTATGTTAGCCAAAGTATCCATGGATGCATCTGTTTGTGTTGAGATGTTATTGAGTGGCCAAACATATTCTAAAGTTGCATATAGAAAAAATGAAATAATGGAGAAGATTAAAAATGGATAGTTATATAATTCAAGCTAGCCAAATTTTAAATGCAATTTTGCAAGGTAAAACAGTTAGCCATGAAGATCTTATTGAAGTCATAAAAACGAATATTTGTAAGATGTCAATTTTCCCTTCTTTTTCATCTGCTCAAATTAATGATATAGCATTAGAATATGAAAAATTGTATGGAAGTAGAACATTTAAACCGGGAACTACATTAGATGATAAAAAGGGTAATGATATTTGGTTTTATAACAAGAAAAATGCAATGTCTGATTATGAACATGCATTTGAAAATAGATATCGTAAATATTTAAAATTACAGCATTTTGGTGAAAAAACAATCGAAGCCATGATGCTAGAAACTGAAAAAGTATTATCATTATGTTCTGATCCTGAATCAAATGATAAACGCCGTGGATTGGTTATGGGTGATGTACAATCAGGTAAGACTTCGAATTATTTAGCACTTGCTAATATGGCTTGTGATTATGGTTATAAGATTATTTTAATTCTTGCTGGAATGACAGATTCGTTAAGAATACAGACTCAAGAAAGAATTGACGATGGTTTTATAGGTGCAATTAGTTCTTCAATAGGAGAAGAATCTATTGAATATGTTGGAGTTGGTAAATTTGAGCTTAGACATTATGCAATTCCATTAACTGATGATAAGAAAGATTTTGTTGGCCAAAATACAATATCAAATGATTTTAATAAACCTCAAGTATTAGTAGTGAAGAAGAATAAAAGCGTATTAAATAGTGTTAAACAATGGTTGAAACCAGGCTCAAATAATATTTCAAGTAGAAATATATTAATTATTGATGATGAATGTGATAATGCTACTGTAAATACCAAAAAGAATCCTGATGATGATCCATCAGCAATAAATGGATTAATCAGAGAAATTTATAATAATTTTAATTGTGCTACGTATGTTGGTTATACAGCCACTCCATTTGCTAATATATTTATTAATCCTGAAAAAAAGGTTGGAAATGATGATTTGTTTCCAAGTAACTTTATTCATAGATTACATGCATCTCCAGAAGCATATTTTGGTATTGAGAAAGTATTCCCAAATAATCTTGGTAGTAGATATGTAACAATTTTAGATGAAGATGAACCAAAGTTTTTACCTCCAAATCATAAGAAAGACTATCGTTTTGAAGGATTAACAGATTCACTTAGAAATGCAATTTGTAATTTCTTGATTTGTAACTGTATTAGAACCTATAGAGGGGATGAAATTAAACATCGTTCAATGATGATTAATATAAGTCCTTATAATATCATTCAAGAAGATATTAAGAATGATGTAGAATTATATGTTAATAATTTAAAAAATACGATATTCCAATATGATAAATATCCTTTGGATAGATTTTTAAAGAATATTGATATGCGTAGATTATATGAAGTATATCAGAATGATGATTTTTTCAATAAGCCAAATGGCGTAAAAGAACCATTAAATAGAGCAATTTCTTTTGATGTTATAAAGAAATATTTGTATTCAGAAATCTCTAAATTCGTTGTTACAATAGTTAATAATAAGTATAAAGGAGATCAACGTTTCAAATATAAAGATTATAGAGAGACTGGTGCAAGAGTTATTGCAATTGGAGGATATGTTTTATCTCGTGGTTTAACTCTTGAAGGGCTAATGTGTAGTTATTTTAGCAGAAATGCATCAGCATATGATACATTATTACAAATGTGTAGATGGTTTGGTTATAGACCAAATTATGAAGATTTATGTAGAATTTATATGAGCCAAATATCTTATGATTCATTTGGCGCGGTTGTTGACGCCATAAGAGATTTAGATGATCAATTAGATATAATGAAAGTACAAGGTAAAGCACCTATTGATTTTGGTCTAATGATTAGAGATACACCTGATACATTGGAAACAAACATGCTTATAACAGCTAGAAATAAGAGCTATAATAGTATGAAAGTTAGTCGTTCTTTAAATTATTCCGGTGTAGGAATTGATACATCTAAAATCTATAAGTCAAAAAAAGATAATGATCATAATATTTTTGAAATAGAAAAGTTATGTAATGATCTTTTGTTAAGCGGATATAAATTAGAAAAGATTAACAATAGAAATATGTTTAGGAATGTTAAATCTAGTTTTATAGCAGATTTTGTATCCAATATAAAGATTCCTTTAGAAAATAAAAAATTTGATATCGAAAGTATTAGCAATTTCGTGAGGGAAGAAAGATTTTATTCAAAATGGGATATTGTATTTGCTACAGGTATAGAGAACAATCTTAAATATACTATTCCTGGAACAGATACAGAAATCACATCAATTCAACGTCGATTTGAAGTTCGTGATGATGAAAAGATTATCAGAATATCAAAAAATAATAACCGATTAGTTGAACCTGGTATTTTTAATTCTGGATTAACTGATGATCAAATAGAGGAAGCTAAGAAAAGTGCATCAGAAAGAGAAAAGAGAAAAGAAAATCCAAAAGCTAATCCTACTCCAATTGCTCAAGACTATTTAGGAGTTAAGGATAGGAATCCTTTATTAGTTATTTTACCAATTACATTATCACCAGATGATGATGATTCAAAAGAGACAATTGAAAAGAAAAAACAATTGATGAGTTCATTTGAGGGTTGCCTAATGGGCTTTGCAATTGGTTTCGCAGGTAAAGATGGAAATGTCAAAATGGATTACAGAATCAATAAAGTAAAACAAGCAGAATTGACTAGAATGGCCGAAGAACAAGGAGATGAAATAGATGATTGATTTATATAGTAAATTTTCAAATCTAAATAGAAATATTAAAGATTTTCAATCACCTGTAGATACTTCAGGTGCTATTAAAGCATATTATGGAGTATCTGTTGATGGAAATTTTATGATTTCATTCTTATCAACAAAGTCTACTGGGATAAAAGGAACAACAAAAAGTGTTGATGTAGTTCAAGGTAAATCAAATGATGAGACATATTGGACATGTTTTAATTTAAAAAATGATGATTTGCTGGCTGTTTTTTGCACATTTGGTGAGGATTTAATTTCATCAATTGCAGGTGAAAAAAGTGAGTCTATAGCTGCTTCGAAGCTTAGATTTAGATTTAATACTTGGGTTGCTTTATTTAGAAAGAATAGAATGCCATTATCCGTGGAAAAGGCAAAGGGATTATATGGTGAACTATTATTTTTAAGTAGATTTATGTTTGAAAAATATGGAGTAGATAGATCTATTGAAGCTTGGAGTGGACCTGAAAACTATAGTAAGGATTTTGCTATTGATAATTATTGGTATGAGGTAAAAACAATTGGTACTCATTCAACAACTGTAAAGATTTCATCAATTCAACAATTGTCTTCAGAAATTGAAGGAAAACTTATTGTTATAAAAGTAGAAGAAATGGCTGAAACATATACTGGTAGTGATTCATCAATTAATGAGTTGATTCAAAAAATAATATCATTGATTCAGTCAAATGAAATAAAAGATCTATTTTTAGAAAAGGTAACGAATTATGGATATGATTTATGCGATGATATAGGAAATAAAAAATATCAGTTTTCAAAAATGGAAAAGTATATTGTAAATAAAGATTTTCCAGTATTAAAAGAGTCAGATATTAAACTAATGGCTATAAATAATGTTAGTTATGAATTAATTTTGAAGTTGATTTCTGACTTTTTGGAGGTGGAATAATGACTTTAGAAGAATTCAGAGAAGACCTTATAAATGAAATAAAAGCACAATCAATTGAAAGTGTTGATTATCCAGCAGATGTTTTTATTGAATATTGTAAAGATATCTTGGTTAATGATTTTGGAGTTTTAAGCGAATTAAATCATACATATTATGAATATAAAGCAACAAATAATCAGTTTAAGAGTATGCGACTTGATGCTTCATATTTAGAACGTTCAATAAACACATTACATTTGTTGTATTGTGATTTTAATGATGGAGAACCAATAAGTATCAATAATGAATTTATAAATCAAAAAGCTAATTTATTAACAAATTTCTTTATAAATGTAACAAGAGGATTTTTTTCTAGGGGTGCTGAAAGTGATGTAGTTACACAAACAGCAATAGAAATTAGAAAGAAAATTGATGATATAAAGAAACTTCATTTGATAATTATTTCAACAAATAATAAGAGTGAACGTTTAAAAACAACAATTAATTTGAAACCAATAGTAGTTGGTGATAAAGAATATAATATTGATTTAACTTTATTAGATATCTCAGGAATATTTGAAACAAAACTTCAATCATTTAAACGTGATGATATTATTATCAATGTAGAAGATTATGGCTTTTCTGGTATACCTTGCATTAAAGCAGATATTAATTCAGAGGATTATGATTCATATCTAGCAGTTGTTCCAGGTAAGTTTTTAGCTGATATTTATATGAAATTTTCTGCAAGATTACTTGAAAGTAATGTTAGATCATTTTTAAATACACGTGGTGAAATCAACAAGGGTATTTTAAATACTATTTTATATAATAAATCAAAATTTTTTGCATACAATAATGGTATTGCTACAATTGCAGATGATGTTCAATTTGAGAATACACCTAATGGTTTAATGATTAAGTCTTTTAAGAATTTACAAATTATAAATGGTGGTCAAACTACTGCTTCATTAGCAAGTGCAATTATAAAAAAAGATGCTGATTTATCTGGTATATTTGTTCAAATGAAATTATCTTTAATTAAGAATATTGATGAAAAAGATGAATTGGTTAGATTAATTGCTAAATATGCTAATAAACAGAATAAAGTAACTGCAGCTGATTTGAATTCAAACCATCCTTTCTATGCTAAGATAGAAGAATTCTCACGTAAAATTAAGGCTCCATTATTACCTAATGCAACTTACCAAACTATTTGGTTCTTTGAAAGAGCGAGAGGTCAATATGATCAAAGCAAAATGAAGTTGAAAACAAAGAAGGATAGGGATAGTTACGAAAGAATTAATCCTAAGAATCAGAAGTTTACTAAAACTGATTTAGCAAAATATATTAATGCTTCTGAAAAGAAACCATATGATGTTTCATGGGGCGCAGAAGTTAATATGACTCGTTTCCAAGTTGTTATGGAAAAAGAATGGGATAATAATAGTTCTAAATTTAATGAACTTTATTATAAAGATTTGATTGCAAAAGCAATTGTGTTCAAGACTATAGAAAAAATAATCAGTGAGCAGGATTGGTATATCGCGAATAAAGGTAATAGAGATAAATTAGTTCCATATACTTTTTCAAAATTTATTCATGAAATTGATAAGACTGGTAAATGTTTTAACTATAAGAGAGTTTGGGAACAGCAAAGTCTTCAATATGAGTATTATGACGATTTAAAGAAAATCTCAAAGTTGTGTTTTGATGTTTTGAATGATCCTAATAGACCAATGAATAATGTTGCCGAGTATGCAAAACGTGAAATTTGTTGGAAAGAAATTTCTTCAAGACCTTATAGTCTATGTGATAGCACACTGGATTTATTAATTGATAAGGAAGATAGAATAGCAGAAGAAAGAGCTGCTCAAAAAGAACAAAAATTTGATGATGAAGTATCTAGTGAAATTAAAATATTTAATTTAGGTATTGATCATTGGAAAAAAATACAAGAAGTTGGTAAAGAATTGGGTGAACTTAATCAACATGAAGTCGAATTATGTGATATTGCCATTAAATATATCAAAAGAATATATTTAGAATTATCTAAAAAGCAAACTAAAGAAATATTAGAATTAGATAAGAAAATGGAAAAATATCTTCTATCTTAATAACTTGTATCCATAAAAGATTCGCAGTATAGTTAATAAAAAGAAAAAGTGATAAAAAGTTGGATTTTTTCTAACTTTTTATCACTTTATTACTTTAGATTTAATTTCAAATCTTTAGGAAGCTTTTCACTCCACGGTAGTAAAATATCATCAATTTTAAGCTTGTTGATGTTATTTAATACATATTCTAAATACCTTTCTATACATAAGCCATTAGCCTTAGCTGTTTGAATTATTGAAAATAGTAATCCTGATGCTTGGGCTCCGTTCTCTGTTTTCGAGAATAAGAAATTCTTTCTTGCTATTACGAATGGCTTAACTGATCTTTCAGCTAGGTTATTTGATATTTCTAAATATCCATATTCCCTATATGTAAATAATTCATCCCATGAATTCTTTGTATAATTAACAGCCTTTTCTTGAAGTGATCCTGGTTGAGTTTTATATTCCATATTACGTTATGTAAATCATCTACTACCTTTTGGTATTCTAGGCTTCTCTTTTTGATTAAATTACAATAATACTGACAAAGTATATTTTATTTGGTATAATAATTACGATTTAGAATCAAGACCTGGTCTCTTAGGTAACAAAGGGTTGTTGAAAGGAGACAAGATAATATGACAACAAAAAAATATGATTATAGTAAGTATCCAACTGAAAATTTATTTTATGATTATGACACTTTAAAGGATGAAAAATTCTTTGGTGTACATATCATAAATGAAAGAGTAGAGGTAGATGTTGATCGTTACATCGAAGCATGTAAGTTGGTGGGAATTGAAGATTTTATTCCAGATGAGTTTAAGACAAAATATATTCATCAATATTTTGTTCCTCGAAAACAAGAAAAGTATGATTATTTTTCTATAATTATGAGAGATGGAATAAAAAGATTTGAAAAGGATTGGAAACAAGAATATAAACCAATTTTTTCAAAGATTAAAACGCCTAGTGAAGTAAAAGAGCAAACTCGATTAGATGCTCTAATGTACACATCAAATTCCGACGATTTTGATGAAATAGATATCGATGCTATGATGGCTGGTATTAGAAGACAAAATAAATATAATCAAATAATTAATGAAATGTATTGCATGTTCATTAATAAACTTTGTACAGAAGTAGATAGAATTACACTTATTGCATTGTCTGCAATAAGCTTTGATGAGACTTCATTTAGTGTTGGTAAATTTAAGACGTTTGCAGATGGATTAGCATCAAAGGCTAATAAGAATATTAAGTTTAAAGATTTAGATGGTTATAATTCTTATAATATGCTTCACGAGATTCATAACTTCTTAAAACATAATTCAATTGATGCATATTCAACATTGAAAACAGATTATCCTAAAAATGTTAGATCAAAAGAAAATGGAACTGCTGATTTTGAATATGAGAATGGCATGTTTGCTGGTGACTGGATAATTATAAAAGAAGGTTATATAGAAAAAGCATTCAAAAAGCTTCATGAATTCTTTAATTGTTTTTCAAAGAACTATTTAGATGAAATTGATGATTCATGGTGGAATAATGATGATTATTTCTACGATGCATTATCGCAAATGTCTAATCCAGCAGAGTATTATGGATTATAATGATATTTATATAATAATTGAGAGATTTGTAATTGAGAGATTTGATGAATTTGATAATGTGGAATTGCACTAGTAAAAGTGTAATTCCTTTTATTTTTAGGGATTTTCTTTTTTAAAAGATAATACATTTATCTTGTAATTTTAATGAATATTGAAAAAATTATCGTTGCGAAAAACAAAGTTTGGTATAATTATAATAAAGTAGATTGTTAAAAATATGGCATTATAAAAAATAATGCACAGGCAAAAGAATCATTACTAATTAAATAATTGTACGATAAAAATGGTAAATGAGTATAAAGAAATTAAAAAGCTCATATAGAATTTGTAGAAGAATGGCAACTGAAATTATGACTGGTAATGAAATTGAATTGATAATGGAGAAATATATGGATAAATTAGACATAATTATTGAAAGTTTTAATAATAAAATTAAACTATTAGGCGATGAATTTGATGAGTTGGTAGATTTTACGGAGACTCTTTATGATTTAATTGATGACAAAGATTCTAGTATAAAAGTGTTGAAACAAAAACTTAATGATTTAAATAAAGATTATGAGTATTTACTTTTGAATCATAATAATATTATTGAAGAAGAAAACAAAAACATCATGGAAGAATTATCGAAAAAAGGGGTTTTTATTGATAATCTAAAAGCTGAAAACGATAAGTTGAAAGCAGAAAATATTATTTTATGTAAAAAAATTAAAAAATTAGAATTGGATGTAAAATATTTAAATAATCAACTAAAATCTTCAAAGGATGAGACTGAATATTTTAGAGAATTAATAGAAATCAATGATAATGCTGAATTGCTAAAAGAAATTGTTAAACTAAAAAAACTATTAAAGAATGCAAATTATATAATTGATGATTATTCATCGAAAATGTATAAATGAGTAAATCATGAATTACCTATATGAAAATAAAATATTCGGATATTGAATAGTATTTAGTAAAGCATCTTCGGATGCTATTTTTGCATTATTCAATAAAAAAATGTTCCTAAATCCTATAATCCTTGCGTATTTTAATAAAATATTTAATAATATACACATATGTATTTCATTCAAGGAAAAAATTAAGGATAATATTGAAGAAGAAAAAATTGGATATGATATAGAGAAACAATAAGTTATAAAGAATCAAAATCTAGATGGTTTTGATTCTTTTTTTACTTTTACAAAACTTTAACATTTCTTTAAATTTATTTTAATATTTCTTTTCTATAATGAGGCTGTAAATTGAAAGAGAGGAAATAAAAAATGGAAGAATTATATATTGTTACTGGCGCGGCTGGTTTTTTAGGAAGTACAATTGTTAGACAATTAGTAGAAAAGAATAAGAGGGTTAGAGCTTTTGTTTTACCTAATGATAAAAGCGTAGAATATCTACCTTCTAATATTGAAATTGTTAAAGGAGATTTATTAGATTTAGATTCATTAGAAAATTTATTTAAGGATTCAAATAAATATATTACATATGTGATGCATATAGCATCTATTGTAACTGTAAATCCTGATTACAATCAGCTAGTTATGGATGTTAATGTTAAGGGTACTCAAAATATTATTGATATGTCAATTAAATATAATATTAAAAGATTATTATATTGCTCATCTACTGGTGCTATTCCAGAGCTAAAGAAGGGAAAAATTAGTGAGACAGAGGATTTTGATGAGGAGAAGGTATTAGGCTGCTATTCAAAATCTAAGGCACTAGCTACAAAACTTGTATTATCATATAAGGATAAGCTAGATGTTGTAGTTGTTCACCCATCAGGAATATTAGGACCTAATGATTATGCAAATGGTGAAACAACTAGAGTATTAATAGATATTATTAATGGTAAGATGAAAGCTGGTATTAATGGCTCATTTAATTTATGTGATGTTAGAGATTTAGCTAATGGTGCTATTTTAGCATTAAGAAATGGTAAAAGAGGAGAATGCTATATTTTAGCTAATGATGAGGTATCATTTAAGAAATTCGCTAAAATGATTTCTAAGGAGGCTAAAAATAATAAGAGAGTTAAATTATTTTTACCTATTTGGATTTCTAATTTAATTGCTAAGAAAATGGAAAAGAAGGCTAAGAAAAATGGAACTAAGCCTTTAATGACTACATTCTCTGTTTATAATCTTGCAAGAAATAATGATTTCTCATCTGAAAAAGCCAAAAGAGAATTAGGATATGAAACAAGAAGTTATGAATTAACTATTAAGGATGAGGTTAAGTGGCTTAAGGAAAGAGGCCTAATTCATGCGTAGAATCTGTGTTATTACTGGTGGCTCATCAGGAATGGGGTTAGAAGCTGCTAAAATATTAGGTAAGGAATATCATATAATAATTGCTGCTCGTAATGAAGAAAAGCTAAAGAAAGCATGTAATGAATTAAAGGAATTAGGAATTGATTCAGAATACATAATATTAGATTTATCTAGCAAGGGCTCAATTTTAAATATGGTAAGCAATTTAAAATTGAAGGGCAATATCAGCATTTTATTAAATTGTGCTGGAATGTCTCCTCATATGGGAGATTATAAAAAAATAATAGATTCAAACGCCTATGGTAATGTAATTTTAAATAATGAAATGCTTAATATTATGGAGGATGGTGTCATTATTAATGTTTCATCTATGTCATCATATTTAACACCATCCATTGTCCTACCAAAAAGAAAATATAAGCTTGCATTTAAGAATTTAGAGAAATTTAAAAATAAATTATATAAAAGATGTAGATTATTTCCTAAAGGGGTTAGAAGTGGTGTAGCCTATGGAATATCTAAGAATTTTCTAACATGGTTTTCTATTGCCTTTTCAATTAAGGCAATTGAAAGAAATGTAAGAGTTATTGCAGTATCACCAGGTAATTTTTCTACTCCAATGGGAACCTTAGAGGAGGGTGAGGCTAAAAAATATATTGATGAATCTGTATTAAAAAGAAATGGAGATCCAAAGGAAATCGCATATTTATTTAAATCATTAATAGATTCTAATAATTCCTATTTAACAGGAATAGAAATAAAATGTGATGGTGGAGTATTTGCATATAAGGAAAATAAAAAAATAATAAAGGAAATTAAAGGAGAATAATTATGGAAAATAAAATTGCTGAAAGCATTAAGAAGGATTATGAAATAAAGGATGATAGTAATATTAAAAAATTAAAGAAGCTAGATAGAAAAGCTAAGCTTCCTAGTACTATATTTGGATATACATTTGGTATTATTGGTGCTTTAATAATGGGATTTGGTATGTCTATTATTATGGGAAGCCTATTAAAGGATATGCTAGTATTAGGATATGTATCTGGTATTATAGGATTAATATTAATATCAATTAATTATCCTATTTATAGAGCTATTTATAATAGAGGTAAGAATAAATATAGAAATGAAATTTTAGATTTATCAAATACTATATTAGAATCTGAATTAAAATAATGTTATACTAAATAAAAGTGGTGGTATTATGAAAATATTAATTGTAGAGGATAATAAGGAATTAAATGAAATTATTTATAATTATTTAGTATTAGAGGGCTTTTCATGTGAAAAGGCCTTTGATGGCTTAGAGGGATTAAATAAATATAATGAGAATAAATTTGATTTAGTTTTATCAGATATAATGATGCCACTATGTGATGGGTATACATTAGCTAAGGAAATTAGAAGTGAAAATGATACTATTCCAATTATATTTATGTCAGCTAAGGATGATAAGATGGCTAAGAAAATTGGATATAAGGCTGGAATAGATGATTATATTGTTAAGCCTTTTGATTTAGATGAACTTGTATTTAAAATAAATGCTATTAAAAGAAGATTAAATATAGATAATAAGAAATCTATTACAATTAAGAATTTCTATATTAATTGTGAAAGCCATATAGCAAAAATAAATGATAATTTAATATCATTATCTGTAAGAGAATTTGATATTTTATTCGATATGCTTAAAAATCCTAATAAGATCTATACTAGAAGCCATTTAATGGAGGAATTCTGGGATTTTGATTCAAGTGCGTCTTCTAGGACAGTAGATGTTTATTTTGCTAAATTAAGAGAAAAAACTAAGGATTGTGATGGGTTTTCAATTGAAACCATTCATGGCTTAGGATATAAGGTGGTTTTAAAATGAAAAAATTATTATATAATTTATCATCATATATCGTATTTTTAATTACTGTTTCTATAGTAGTAAGTATTGGAATAGTAATATATTCAAATGTAAAGGATTTTGAAACATCTGTATTGGCTATCTTTGTTTTACTATATATTTTATTTACTGCCTTAGTATTTTTTGTAATAGATTATATTAGAAGAAATATAATAATCCAAAGGCCATTAAATGATATTTTAGACGCTACTAATTTAATATCTAAGGGTGAATTTGATATAAAATTAAAGCCTCGTCATAATTATAATAATTATGATGAATTAGATAGAATTATGATTAATATTAATAAAATGGCCTTAGGATTAAAAAATGATGAGATATTAAAAAAGGATTTTATATCTAATTTCTCTCATGAAATTAAAACACCTATTGCGATTATGAATGGGTATATTAATTTATTAAAAAGAAATGAAATGAGTAAGGAAGAAAGAGATGAATATATAGATAAGCTATATAATTCATCTATAAATTTATCTAATTTAATTTCTAATATTTTAAAGCTTAATAAGCTTGAAAATAGTGAAATAGAATTAAATGATGTTAATTTGTCTAATGTGCTTGAAAATGTAATTATTAGCTATGATGAATTAATTAATAATAAAAAAATAAATTTAGATATTGATATGGATGATAGATTAATTAAATATACAAATGAATCATTTATTCAATTAATATTTTCTAATTTAATTTCTAATGCTATTAAGTTTTCTAAAGAAGAAGGAAAAGTAGAAATTAAATTAAAAAATAAAAATGATTATATTGAATTTATGGTTAAGGATAATGGTATAGGTATGAGTAAGGATACTATAGTACATATCTTTAATAGATTCTATCAGGGAGATACATCTCATAAGACTGAGGGTAATGGATTAGGATTATCTATGGTTAAAAGAGCCATTGATAGATTAGGATATAAAATATCTATTGAAAGTGAAGAGGAGAGGGGTTCTACTTTTATTGTAGTTATTAGATAATATGGGAAATAAATTTAAAATAGATTATGATGGAAATGAATCCTTAAAGGAAGAGGTAGAATCTATTAGGGATTCTTATATAGAAAAATCTAAGTCTCAGATTGAATTAGAAAATTTAAGAAAAATAGATTCTAGGGTTAAAAATATTCCTCTTATTATTTCCTTATCATTTGGAATAATAGGTACATTATTATTTGGATATGGAATGGCTGAATTTTTAAAGCTTAAAAATTATTATGTATTAGGTGGTATTTCAATTGGTATAGGAATTATATTTATAGCAATTGCTTATCCTCTATATAATAAAATATATAAATATTTGAAAAATAAATATAAGGATCAAATATTAGAATTATCAGAGAAAATATTAAATGATATTGATGAATAATCCTATTGAAGATAATAGGATTATTTTCTTTTATCTAGTAAAATATATTGTTGAAAAAAGTTAAAAATATGGATGATTATGTTGGTTTATTGAATGCATCGGATATAACAGCAAATCTACAGGGATATGGTACTGATTATGCTATGATTCAAGGTTTAGAGGTTCAAAGTAACAAGGCATGTGCATATTATTCAGGATCTGCTTCAGGTAATGGATTAGATGTACTTATTGTTAATAACAAATGTGAATTTAGTGGTACAGCACAATGTAACTATACTCATATTGGAATTCGTCCTGTAATAAATATCATTTTATAATGATATAAATTATTATTTTAGTTTAAAAACATTTTGAAATTTAAAGTTCAAAATGTTTTTTTCTCAAAAAATATGTAATTTTTTTAAGAATAAACACTAAAGGTCCTTCAAATATAAAAAATTTATAAAAAATATGGAAAAACATATCGAAAATAATGCTTTACCTGCCTAATTTTTTCAAAAATATACCTCTATTTTCTCAAAAATATTTGCAATATAATTAAATGTGAGGCGGGTGTTTGAAATGGCTAAAAAGGTTGATAATATCATTAAGGATTATTTATCTAAAAATGATAGGTTTAAGGACATATTAAATTATTATTTATTTAAAGGTAGACAGGTTGTAAAGGAGTCTGATTTAAAGGAATTAGATACAACTCTTGTTAATACTGAAGGAGATATCTTTGAAAACTTTAGAGATCTATTTAAGGAAGTATGTATTGTAAAAGAAAATCGTAAAAATACATTCCTCCTAATAGGTATAGAAAATCAAACAAGAATGGATTATGAAATGGTATCTAGAGTATTTCTATATGATGCACTATCATTAAGGAAGGTATTTAAAAATAATGATAAAGTAAAGCCTATAATAACAATTGTAATTTATTATGGTGAAAAGAAATGGGATTGCCCTAAATCTCTATATGATTATTATAGTGATATGGATGAAGATATTGATGAATATATGGATGATGAATTATCTGAATTCATGCCTAATTATTTTATAAATGTAATTGAACCATATCAAATGACAGATGATGATATTAATAAATTTAAATCAGATTTCAGAATCGTATGTGATTTTATAAGAAAATCAAAAAATATTGAAGGAATTGAATCAATTCGAAAAAATAATGATAAAATAGAAGATGAAACAATAGATTTAATTAATTATATAACTAATTCAAATCTTGTATATGATAAAGAAAGGGGAATTGATAGTATGTGTAAGGGATTAGACGAATTCGAAAAAAGAGCCAAAAACGAAGGTAGAGCAGAAGGCGAAACAAAAAAATTAAATGAAAACATAAAAACAATGCATAGTAATGGTTTTGATGCTGAAACTATCGCGAGAGCTTTAAGCTTAGATATTAATTATGTTAAAGAGGTTTTAAGCAAATAATAGATGAATGGACTTTAGAGTCCATTTTCTTTTATATTTTGATTATATTTTTTTAAAGTGATATATTATTAATGGTGGTTATATGAAAAATAAATTATTTATAATATGTATGTTTTTAATTTTTATATTAGTATCATGTAGTAGTGAGAATACTATAGATAATAAAGAAGAAGCAAATAAAAATAATGAAATAATAGATGATGAGGATAATAATATGAAGTTAGTATTAAAAATAGATAATAATATATTAGATGTAAATTGGGAAAATAATAATTCAGTAAATGAATTAAAGAAATTAGCTAAAAATGAATTAGTAATTAATATGCATGAATATGGTGGCTTTGAACAAACAGGTTCGATTGGTAAATCTGTTACAAGAAATGATTCTAATATAGATGTTATACCTGGTGATATTGTTTTATATAACGGAAATGCTATTTCAGTATTTTATAATAGTAGTAGCTGGAGCTATACAAGATTAGGTCATATTAATTTAAGTGATGATGAATTAAAGAATTTATTAAAAAAGGATAATGTTAAATTCGTATTAAAATTAGAATAATTAATAAGAAATGTATGGTTATTATCAATATGATAGTAACCATTTTTTATGAAAACAAATGAAAATAATTTTTTTTAATAAAATACCAATAAAAACGCTTTCTGTATTGTTTTAAATTCGTAGTGCAAAAGATGTAAGCGCTTTAAAGAAGGAGAAAAAATGAAAAAGAAGGGAATTTTTATTGGTGCTGGTGTTGCTGCTATAGGTATAGCCTCAATAGTAGTTGCATCTACAGTTCTAAGTGGCTGTCAAAAGGATGATGTAATTGATCCTAGAGTGCCAGTTCAAGAGGAAAAAGAGGAGAAGGCTACTATTAGCTTTGATACTGATGGTGGTGAATTAGTTAATAGCTTAACTATTAATAAGGGTGAAAAAATTGAAGAACCAAAAATCAAAAGGGAAAACACAAAGGAATATAGCTTTGAATTCGATGGCTGGTTTAAGACAAATGATTATTCAGAAAGATTTGATTTTAGTAAGCCTGTTAATGATGATTTAACATTATATGCTAAATGGAATAAGATTAAAAATAAATATAATGTTAAATGGCTAGATGAGGATGATTCTTTATTAAAGGAAGAAATGGTTGAATATGGAGAAATTCCATCATTTACACCACTTAAGGAAAGCGATGATGAATTTAGCTATACATTCGTTGGTTGGAATGTAACTCCATCTAAGGTAGAGGCTGATATTAGCTATAAGGCTATATATACTAAGGTAACTAATGAATATAAGGTTACATGGAAAAATGGCGATACAATTTTAAATGAGGAAGAATATAAATATGGTGTAACTCCAGCCTTTAGTGGTGATACACCTCAAAAAGCTGAAACAGAACAATATTCTTACGAATTTATTGGTTGGAGTCCTCTTGTTGATAAGGTAACAGGAGATGTTACATATAGAGCAGAGTTTAAGGAAATTGAAAAGGAATATATTATTGAATTTAAAAATGGTGATACTGTATTAGAATCTAAAAAGGTTAAATATGGCACTATGCCAGCATATTTAGGAGAAACTCCTAAAAAGGCTTCTGATAATACATATAATTATGTATTTAAGGGCTGGGATAGTGAAATTAGTGAGGTAAATGGAGATAAGACATATAATGCAGTATTTGATAAGGAATATATTGAATATAATGTACAATTCTTAGATTATGATAATAGTGTTATAGAATCTAAATCTTATCATTATGGAGATAATATTATTAATCCTACTCCCCTAAGATTAAATACTAAGGAATTCTCTTATGAATTTTTAGGCTGGGAAGAGCTTTTATCAGCAAATGAAAAGAATCTTGTTTTTAAGGCTAAATATAAGGAAACTAAAAATAAATATTTAATTCAATTTAAAAATGGCGATTTAGTATTAAAGGAAGAAGAAATTGAATATGGTAAAATGCCATCATATATAGGTGATATGCCTATAAAGAATAGTGATGTAGAGTATTCTTATAATTTTATTGGCTGGGATAGTGAAATTAGTGAGGTAGATGATAATAAGGTATATAATGCTAAATTTGAATCTATTTTAAATAAATATATAATTCAATTTAAGAATGGCGATTTAGTTTTAGATACTAAAAATATTGAATATGGTACTATGCCAGAATATTTAGGTGATGCACCAAAGAAGGCTTCTGATAATACATATAAATATGTATTTAAGGGCTGGGATAGTGAAATTAGTAATGTAAGTGGAAATAAGACATATAATGCAGTATTTGATAAGGAATATATTGAATATGATATTCAATTTATAGATTATGATAATACTCTAATTAGCGATAAAAAATATCATTATAATGATGAAATAGAAGTACCATCTAATCCTGTAAGATCTAATACAGCTGAATTTAGCTATGAATTTATAGGATGGGATAGTAATATATCAAATGTATTAGGTAATAAGGTATATAAGGCATTATATAAGGAAACAAAGAATAAATATATTATTTCATTTAATTCTAATGGTGGCTCTAGTGTAGATAGTGAAACAGTAGAATATGGAAATAAGGTAGATATGCCTTTAGATCCTATATTAGAAGGAATGAATTTCTTAGGCTGGTATACTGATATAGAATTAGAAAATTCTTATGATTTTTCAACTACTGTTACATCATCATTTACATTATATGCAAAATATGTAACTACTCCTATTGTTAAATATAATGTAGAATTTGTATTTAATAATGGTAATGAAAATAGAATAATTAATATAAATGAGGGAAATAAGGTTTTTGAGCCAAAGAATCCTATTAAGGAAAGCACTATTGATAAAGATTATATCTTTGATGCTTGGACAACTGATCCTGAATTAAAGAATGTATATGATTTTAATTTAGAGGTTAATTCTAATATTACATTATATGCAAGATTTAAGGAAAGCATTAGAAGCTATAATGTTCAATTTAAAAATGGAAATGAATTATTAGAATCTAAATTAGTCGAATATGGAACTATTCCTACATATACAGGTCTAACTCCTAAAAAGGAATCTACAGATAAATATGAATATACATTCATTGGCTTTGATAAGGAATTAGAGGAAGTAAATGGTGATATAACATATTATGCTAAATTTTTAGAATCTGTAAGAAAATATGAAATAACATTCAAAGATTATGATGGTAATATTTTATATTCTTCTGAATTAGAATATGGTACTATGCCAGAATGTGCTAATCCTACTAGGTTAAGTACTCCTCAATATGAATATACATTTATAGGATGGGATAATGATATTATAGCTGTAAATGGTAATAGAACATATACTGCAAAATATTTTGAAAGCCTAAGAAGCTATGAAATTAATTTCTTAAATTATGATGATACTGTATTATTATCATTAAATTTAAAATATGGTACTATGCCTATTTATAATGGAGAGACTCCAAAAAGAGAAAAAAATAAGCAATATTCATATGAATTTATAGGCTTTGATAGTGAATTAGAAAATGTTTCTAATAATAAGAATTATAAGGCACAATATAAGGAAATATTAAATAAATATACTGTAACATTTAAAAATTATGATGGTACTATTTTAGAATCTTATGAATTAGAATATGGAAGTACTCCAAAATATAATGGAGCTACTCCTATAAAGAATTCAGATATAGAATATAGCTATAAATTTATAGGCTTTGATAATGAATTAAAGGCTATAGATAAAGATATTACATATACTGCAGTATTTGAATCTATTAAAAATAAATATACTGTAACATTTAAAAATTATGATGGTACTATTTTATATTCAGAGTCAATTGAATATGGAATTCTTCCAAGCTTTAATATGGATCTACCTAAGAGAGAATCAACAGCACAATATGAATATTCATTTAAGGGCTGGGATAATGATATTAAGGCAGTTGATGGTGATATTACATATACTGCTTTATTTAATGAATCAATTAGAAGCTATAATATTAAATTTATTAATGATGATGATACATTAATTAGTGAAACTAAATTAGAATATGGTGTAGATCCTATAGTACCTACTCCGTCTAAAGCTTCAACAGCTGAATTTGATTATACATTTGTTGGCTATGATAGACCTATTGAAAGGGTTAGTGGTGATGCTAGCTATAAGGCAGTATATACAAAAAATAGAAGAAGTTATTTAGTTACATTTAAAAATGGTGATACTGTATTAGAGGAAAAATTAGTTGAATATGGAAAGACACCAGATTATACGGGAAATTTACCTACACTAGAATCAACAGCACAATATGATTATTCATTTAAGGGTTGGGATATAAATATTAGTGAGGTTAAGGGTGATGTTACATATACTGCAGTATTTGATAATATTATAAGACAGTATTCATATACATTCCTAAATGAGGATGGAACAGAAGCCTACAAAAATGTAACTGCAGATTATGGTTCAAATATTATAAAGCCTCTTGATCCTAAGAAGGATTCAACATTATATAAGGAATATGAATTCATTGGCTGGTTTGATGGTAGTAGCATTGTTACTGAATTTAATCAATTAGATGGTAATAAGGCATATTATGCTAGATTCAATGAGAATGATAGAAAATATACTATTAATTGGATGGATGGAGACAATTTATTATTGAGAGAAGATAATAAATTATATGATTCTATATATCCTAATGGTACACCTTTAAAGGAAGGATTTACTTTCGTTAAATGGGAAGAATCTATTAATGGCTCTACTATTATTAGAAATGCTATATTTACTGAAAATCAGGCTGAATATACAGTTACATGGCTAAATGATGATAATTCATTATTAAGAGTAGATAAGGTATTAAAGGATGAAAAGGCATCATATGGTACTAAGCCAGTAAAGGATGGATATAAATTTGTATATTGGACATTAGATGGAGAGGTATTTGATTTAAATACTAAAATTAAATCTAATATTACATTAAAGGCTAATTATAAGGAAATTAAGAAGGTTGGATATGGTTTATCATATACAGCGTGGAGTGTAATTAGTGATTTATGTAGTGATACAAGAGTAAAGGATTCTAAGGGAAGATATGTTTTAAATAAGGAAGTATCATATTTAGGATATACATTTATAAATAATAATAAGAATTTAATATCAGCTGATTATTCTAGCTATAATAATCAGGGAGCTGATATTTTAGTTAGTCTACCAAAATCTGGTGATTTATTCTTAAATGCGCTTTGGGCATCAACTACGGCAGAAGGTAAGGTTACTGTTACTAATTCAAATAATGAAATTGTTTATGAATCTAATAATATTAAGGGTAGTGGTGCTGATGCAAGCTTTAGTATTTATGATTTAAAGGCAGATACATATAGAATTCATAGTGATGCTTCAATTAATATAAATGATATTCATTATGAAATATTAAAGGAATATGTTAATGTATCATATGTTTCTAATGTAGAAAATGTAATAATAGATTCTACTAAATTAGAATTAGGTGATAAATTAGAGGAATTACCTAATTTAAATAAGGATAATTATAAATTAGTAGGCTGGTATTTAGACCCTTCATTTAATAATTTATTTGATATTAATAATGAAATTAATTCTGATATCATTTTATATGCTAAATGGGAGGAATTAAAGGTTGATGAAAAAACTATAGTTACATTTGCTTCTAATGTAAGTGGCTTATCATTTGATTCTATTACAATTGAAAAGGGTAAGACTATTAGTCTTCCTTCTAAGGTGGTTTCAGGATATAGATTTGATGATTGGTATACATCAAATACTCATGAGGAGGTATTTAATCCTAATACGATAATCAATTCTGATATTACAATTTATGCAAATTATATTAAGCAATGGAATGTTACATTTAAGGATAAGGATAATGCTTTAATTTCTAGCATGATGGTAGATAATGATTCATTATTTAAAGAAATTGCTAAAGCATCAGCACCATATGTTGATGGCTATGTATTTAGCTACTGGGAATATAATGGAAATGAAATTGATGAAAATCAAAAGATTAATTCAGATATTACATTAATTGCACATTATATAAAGGATAATGGAAGCATAGAAAAGCTTGCTATCACTAGAAGTGAGGGCTTATTAGAAAGTGCATATATTTTATTTAATGAATATAATAATGCAAGTGATTATGCAATATATGAATTAGATAGCAATAATACATCTAGAAGATTAAGTGAAAGAGAATATTATATTTCTAAGACTGATAAGGGATTAAGATGTGATTTATTTGGTCTTACAAAGGGTAGCCATAGAATTATGGTCGCACCTGTTATTTCTGATTCTGAGGCAATCGCACTTGGAATGGATACTATAGTTAATGTAAGTGAATATGATAGATCAGGCTATGCTCATTTCAATTATAGTGATGGTGTAGGTGCATATAATGATGATGGTACAATGAAGAAGAACGCTATTGTTTTATATGTTACTGATCAGAATAAGAATAGTGTTGAATTAACATATAAGGGAATTACTGTTAAGGGTATTGGTAATATTTTAAATACTGTTGGTAAGGAATGTGGTATTCTAGGTCATGAGGGTCAATGTAAGATGACATCTGATAAGAAGGATTATTTTGGTACTGCAAATACTAACCAGGATATTTTAAAGAAGCTTGCGATGGATGATGTTCCATTAATCGTAAGATTTATTGGTACTGTATCTGAAACAGGCTTATATAAGAAGGGCCAATATAACGCAGCCGATTCAGGATTAATTGATGGCTTAACTGATTATGATTCAGTTAATTATGGTGGTTCAGTTGGCGATAATGGTCATATGGCTCGTATGAAATCAGGAAAGAATATCACACTTGAGGGTGTTGGTAGTGATGCTATAATCGATGGATGGGGCTTCCATTTTATGTCAGAAAGTGCAAATCCTAATTTAGGTAAGAGCTTTGAGGTTAGAAATTTAACATTCATTAACACACCTGAGGATGCGATTGGTATGGAGGGTGTTCAATCAGGAAATACTATTAGCGCATCAGTTGAAAGATGCTGGATTCATAATAATGAATTCTATTCGCCTAATATTTTAAATCCAGCTGAATCTGATAAGAGTGAGGGTGATGGATCTTGTGATTTCAAGAGAGGTATGTATTTTACATGTAGCTATAATTATTTTGAGGGATGCCATAAGACTAATTTAGTTGGTTCATCTGATTCTTCCCTACAATATAATTTAACTTATCATCATAATTATTGGTATTTATGTAAGGCAAGAGGACCATTAACAAGACAAGCAAATGTTCATATGTATAATAATATTTTCTATGGACAAACAGATTATTGTATGAACACAAGAGCGAATGCTTATATATTCTCTGAATCTAATTTATTCTATGCATGTAAGAATCCATATAGAGTTGATGGTGGAGCTATTAAATCATATAATGATTCAGTATCAAGTGCGATTTATAACTATACAATTGGAACTATAGTAGATGATAAAAATACTGTCGTTTCATCTGATTGTAAATATAATGGTGTAAGCTATTCCGCATTTGAGCTTGATGATAATTTATTCTATAAGAATGATTATTATCTACAGGATGACCCAACAGATGCTAAAAAGGTAATTTATGCAAGATGTGGTACAATAAATGCTACATTACCTGAAATTGAAGCAATGACAATGAGTGATATTTCATATGTTAATGAAACAGCAAATAATCCTATCAATAATGTAAATGTTGGCTCAACTATAGATTTAGCTAAGAGAAAAACAATTTATGCATTTAAGCTTACTGAATCAGCAAAGGTAGAAATTAATTATCAAAGTGATGTATTAGCATCTACAGGTGTATTATGTAATGAGGCTGGTGTAGCATTATTAACAGGTTCAGGTACAGTAAAGCTTACTCCTGGTATTTATTTCGTTCAGCCATTTAGTATCCAGCCTGGTGATTCAAAGGCTTTAACTCAGCCTACATTTAAGGAGCTTCAGGCATATACTATTAAATTTGAAAAATTTGATGATAGTGAATATCAAAATCAATTAATTAATGAATTCAATTCACTAGTTAATAATTTACCTACAATTTTATATAATGATTCATCATATAATAAAATTAATGAGGGATATTCTAAATATAATCAATTAAGCGCTTCATCAAAGGAAAAGGTTTCTACAAATTATAATAAATTAAATAATGCATTTAATGAATATAAGAGCTTAGGTATTAATTATGTAGAAGGATTAATAAATAATATCGTAAGCCCAATAACTGAAGCAAATGCATCAAAGGTATATTTAGCTAAAGATGGCTATAATGAATTATTAAATAGAATTCCTGATGCGAAAGTTTCTAATTATAATAACCTTATTAATGCAGAAAAGGAATTAGAATCTATAGCAGTTAGCCTATTTATTAATAGTGTAAATGAAATACCATTAGAAATTACATATACTGATTCATGTAAGGAAAAAATCGAATATGCAGAAGGATTATATGAATCATTAAATGATGCTCAAAAGATGCTTGATATTGATGGAGCTAATGTAGTTTTAGCACATGAAAAATTAATAAATGCAAGAAGTACATATAATGATTTAGAAATAGAAGCTAACAAGATAGATGTAATATTTATTGTTGATGGAAGCATTTATTCTAGCTTAAGAATAAATAAAAATAGTAAGGTATCATTACCTTTATCTCCTTCAAAATCAAATTATAGATTTGATAATTGGTATACTGATTCTAGCTTTAATAATGTATTTAATGCAAATAATAATATAGATTCAAATATAACATTATATGCTAGATTTGTTGAACAAATAACTGTTACATTCTTAGATATGGATCAAAGTGTAATTAAAGCTATTCAATCTGATAAGAATTCAAAGATTGAATCTAGTATGATTCCAAATGCTTTATATGAATCAGGATATAAATTTAAATATTGGTCATTAAATAATAATGGTGCTGAATTTAGCTTTGATACAATAATTAATCAAAATATTACTCTATATTCAGTTTATGAGGAAAGCAGTGTAGCAGAAATTAATGTAACATTATGTGAGGGTGCATTAGAATCATTATATGCTGAATTTAATCAGCTAGATGATATTACTGATTATAATGCTTATGTAAAATTAGATGGTGGTAATTTCAGATTAATTGATAAGCAATTAATTAGAAAATATCCTAATAATTATCGATTAGACGCAGTAGGATTAAAGAGTGGTAATTATACATTAAAGATTGTACCTATTGTTAATAATAATGAAATTTCAGAAAGCGCAGCAATAATATCTAATATTAATGTGTCATCTCATGTAAGAGAAGGCTTTGGATTTGTAAATGGTACATCTAATGGTGCTTATAATAATGATGGTACATTAAGAAGTGATGCAACTGTAATTTATGTAACAAATACTAATAAGGATACAGTAACATTTAATGGAGCAACTGGTATTCAAAATATTGTTACATTATTAAAGGGTAATAAGGGATATAGTAAGCCTTTATGTATAAGATTCATTGGTAATATTACTGACCCTAGTGTTTTATTAAAGGGTGATTTATATGTTGATAATGCAACTGCAGGCTTAACTATTGAAGGTATTGGTACTGATGCAACAGTTAATGGTTTTGGTATTGTAATAAAGAATTCATCTAATGTTGAAATTAGAAATTTAGGATTTATGAATTGTGATAGTAGTGAGGGTGATTGTTGCGGTTTACAGCAGGGTAATAATCATGTTTGGGTTCATAACTGTGATTTCTATTATGGTGATGCTGGAAGCGATGCTGACCAGGTAAAGGGCGATGGTGCCTTAGATACAAAGACATCAACATATATTACTCATTCATTTAACCATTTCTATGATACAGGTAAATCTAATTTACAGGGTATGAAGAGTGAATCAACATCAAATTATATAACATATCATCATAACTGGTATGACCATTCAGATTCTAGACATCCTAGAATTAGAACATGTACAGTTCATATCTATAATAATTATTTTGATGGTAATGCAAAATATGGTGTTGGTATGACTATGGGTGGTTCAGCATTTGTTGAAAACAATTATTTTAGAAGTGAAGCTCAAATGAAGCCAATGCTAATATCAGGTCAGGGTACTGACGCTTTGGGTGAAGGTACATTCTCTGGTGAGGCTGGAGGTATTATTAAGGCCTATGGTAATACATTTGATGGTAATGTATCATTTATACCATATTCAGAAAATAATACTTCATTTGATGCCTATGTAGTTGAAAATAGAAATGATACTATCCCTAGCACTGTTAAAGCAGTATCTGGTGGTTCAACATATAATAACTTTGATACTAACTCATCATTAATGTATTCATATAATGTAGAATTAGCAAATAATGCTAAAAACACAGTATTAGCATATGCCGGACGTCTACAGGGTGGAGATTTAAAATGGCAATTTAATAATTCTATAGATGATGCAAAATATGCAGTAGATACAGAATTAAAGAAGGCTATTGTAAATTATAAAAGTAAGCTAGTTAGTGTTTTAGGAATTGAAAATGCAAATAATCCTATAGCACCTATTGATAATCCTGAAGAGGATACTAAATCATATGAGGATGTAATTGCATTAATCAATGCACTTCCTAATCCAGATGATGTTACATTAGCAAATAAGAATGCTATAAATAATGCAAATAATGAATATTTAAAGCTTTCATCTAGTGATAGAGCTAATGTTACTAATTACAATAAATTAGTAAGCTGTCTTGCTAAAATAGCTGAATTAGAAAATTCAGGCTCTAATCAAGAGGTATCAAGCAATGGTATGGTTTATTTTAATAATCAAAAAATAAATGAGGAAGGTAGTATTATAGTAGGATCTAGTATCAGTTCATATAAGACATCAGGCTCAGTTGAATATAATAACAAGACATATTCAACTGCCGCTAAGATTAATACAGGACCATATATTACTATTAAGTCAGCAAGTGATGCAACATTAAAGATTTATGCTTATGGTGCTAAATCTGGAGCTAAATTAAATGTTGGAAGCGAAGTTGTAGCATTAACTACTGATGCAGCCTTATATGAGGTATCAATTAAAGCTAATACAGAATATATGATTAATAAAAATAGTGGTGAAAGCTATATTTATCTAATCGTAGTTGAATAGTAGGAAGCTCTCCTTAAAGGAGGGCTTTTCCTTTGCAACTTTCTTGCAACTTTTTAGTGAAAACCTGCAACTTTTTTGATAAAACCTGCAACTTTTTGCGATTTTTCTGCGATTTTTTGTTTCAAAACTGCAACTTTCTTACAACTTTTTGTTTACTGTCCTAAATTTGAATGCTATAATTATGTTGAAAGGTGATGACTTACTATGATTAAGAATATACCGCTAGGCGTTGAAAATTTTATTGAGGCATGTCAATCATATTATGTCGATAAGACATTGATAATTAAGGATATAATTGATAATTGCTTAGGAAGACCTTTGCTAATTACTAGACCAAGAAGATTTGGTAAAAGTCTAATGATTTCTATGCTAGAAAGCTTTTTTACTAATAAGTCTGATAATTCAAAATTTTTTAATGATAAAAAGATTTATAATGATAAAAATAGTATGAATTATTTAAATAAATATCCTGTTATTCATATTAATATGAAAGATATTTCTGCCCCAGATTATGAATCTATGCTTAAAATGACATTTGAATTGATCTCAAGCATATATAGAAGCTTTTCTGAAATTTTAGAAGTTAATGACCTATTTAAGGTTGAAAAAGAAAAATATTTAAATATAGCAAATAATGAATATAACGAATCAATTTATTATATTGAATCAATTAAATTCTTATCTTTATTATTATTCAAAAAGTATAACAAGAAGGTTGTTATTTTAATTGACGAATATGATACACCACTTGAAAATGCATTTCAAAATGGTTTTTATGAAGAAGCTATAGATTTTTATAAGCGTTTTTATTCGGCAACTCTAAAGGCAAATGATAATGTTTTATTTTCATTTACAACAGGTGTTTTACAAATTAGTAAGGAATCTATATTTTCTGAATTAAACAACTTAAATGTGTATAGTAATGTCGATAACGCTTTTGTTGAATATTTTGGATTCACCGAAAATGAAGTTGTCGAATTAATGGAAAAATATGATGTAAAATATGATTTAAATAAATTGAGGGATTATTATTCTGGATACGGTAATAATAGAATTAATATCTATAATCCATGGTCAATTTTGAATTATATTGAAAGCGAGGTTTATGAATCATATTGGACTAATACAGGATCAAATATTACGATTTCTAATTTGGTTTCAAGTATCCCTAATTCACTAGAATTCCTAAATGAATTTGTTAATAATAAAGCTTTAAGCTTTAAGTTTAATAATTCAATTAGCTATAAGGATGTAAAAAATAATTATGAAACATTGTTTTCGTATTTAGTTCAAAGTGGATATCTAGTAGCTAGAAGAATAGATGATACAAATTTATACAATTTGTTTATTCCTAATTTAGAAATTTTTGAGGTTTTTGAAAGAGAAATTATCTCAAGAAATATAGATAAAAACATCCTTAGTATCGCAGCATCATTACGTTCATCATTAATAAATGGAAATACAAATGATATTTCTAAAATATTATCTGATTATATAGTTTCATCTTTTTCATATTTTGATTTAAACGAAGAAAAGGATTTTCAAAATGTAATAACTGGTATTTTGGCAGTGTTGTTTAATGATTATATTGTAAAAAGCGAAGTAAATAACACTCGAGGTAGATGTGATATAATGCTATTCCCTAAGGATAAGAAAAATGTTGGAATCATTATTGAATTAAAATATTATAAGGGAAGAATAGGAAAAAAACGATTAGAGCAATATTCTAATAAAGCCTTATTACAAATAGAAGAAAATAAATATTATGTAGAATTAGAAAAATATGGATGCAATAGGATATTATTATATTCATTTATATTTGATAATAATGATAATTACATAAATCTAAAAGAAAAGGAGAGATAAAAATGTTTGATGATTTAGATGACAAGAAGATTATTGATCTAAAGGAAGTTTTAAATTATAGGTTTTATAATGATATTATAAAATGTGGATTTGAAAATGAATTAGATAGAATGGCTAATGAAGATGGAATTATTAATATAGATACAGATGATATCGTTAAATTATCTAAATCTATGGTCATTGGCTCAATATCAGAGGTAATTGATGATGTAAATAAAGATTATAGCATCAATCTTATTAGTGATATGGAGCCTAATGAATGTATATTCTATATTCATTCTGGAACTAATTTAAGCCTTGGAATGGTTGATTTATTATTAGATAAATTAAAAAATAAATATAAGAAAATAAATATTTTATTCGGTGTTAATTGTAATAATGATGATAAGGATAAAATTGAAGTTAATGCCTTATTATTAAATTCTAATTATAAGAAAAAGCAAGCTAAGGCTAAAGAGAATAAAATTAAAAATGAAGCATCAGATATAGATAATGATTTATTATATAGGATTGCTGAATCTTGCATAAAAAATAATGCAATATCAATTAACGCTTTACAGGTTGAGTTTGGATTAGGATTTAATAGATGCTCTAATTTAGTATCAAGGCTAGAGGATTTAGGTATAGTAAGTATGAAAAATGGATCTAATCCAAGAGATATATTAATTAAGGATATGAATGAGGTTAAAAAGAGAATATATGAAGGTATTAATAATTAATTCATCACCTAGATTAGATGGAAATTCATCTATTCTTATAAATGAAATTGAAAAAGTATTTAAAGAAAACGAAATTGAATATGAAACAATAGCTATAGGAAATAAAAATATTAGAGGCTGTGTTGCCTGTAATTATTGTGGCGATAATGGTAAATGTGTATTTAATGATGATGTTAATAAAGCAAATGCTATATTAAAGGAATCAAATGGATTAATATTAGTATCTCCTGTATATTATGCATCTCCAAATGGAACATTGATTTCATTTTTGGATAGATTATTTTATAGTGCAAATTATGATTTAAGAATGAAGGTTGGAGCTTCATTCTCTGTTGCAAGAAGAGCAGGTGCGACATCTTCAGTGGATGTTTTAAATAAATATTTTACTATTAGTGGGATGCCTATTGCATCAGGTGATTATTGGAATAATGCCTATGGAGCTAAAAAGGGAGAAATCAAAAATGATTTAGAGGGCTTAAGAAACGCAAGAGTTGTCGCAAGAAGAATGATATTTTTAATGAAAGCTATTAATGATGGAAAAGAAAAATATGGAAATCTTTTAAATGATGAAGAAAGAGAATGGACTAATTTTATTAAATAATAATTAAAATATATTTAATGGATATTTAAAAAAATAGAAATAAATATGTCTATATATTTGGATGTGATTTTGTTATAAAATTACATCATTTTTTCTTATTATTTTATAAATAAAATTTATGAAAGCGGTACACAAAAAACTATGAAAATTTATGTAAAACATTTTCATAAAAAAGGTGATTATTCTTGTCTTGAAATAAAAAAATGAGTCTATATAATATATGTGTAAAATTTAAAAATAAGTGTTGAGGGGGATATTAGAATGATAGATAATTACTACAATAGCATGATTGAAAATTTATTACCTAGATTAAGAAATATGGTATCTGTTAACGAACCAGGAACAATGGATCAATACAAGACTATGAATCTAAAGGATTGGAATAGATTTAAAGAAATTGTAGATTCTGTTAAGGAGTATTCACCATTAGATGGTAAGCGTAATTTAATTATGAATTATTACAATGATACAATCTATCCTTTATTAGATAGTGGAAAGGTAATGAAGCAAGGCTTCCATAAGCTACAAGCAATCAGAGTAGATGATTTTGATTTCAGACAGATGCTTGATAAGCTAGAAACATTAATGACATCACAAAAGTAAGAGCTTAGGCTCTTTTTTTTGTTGTCTAAAAATTATATAATTGAATAAAGATATTGGAGGGAAAATTATGAAAAAAATTGAAACTAAAAATGCGCCAAAGGCTATAGGACCTTATTCACAGGCAATAAAGGTAAATAATATGGTATTTGTATCAGGTCAGATTCCTATTGACCCATTAACAGGAGATATTGTTAAAGGTTCTATTTTAGAGCAAGCAAATCAAAGCTTTAAAAATATAGGAGAAATTTTAAAGGAGGCTGGCTTAGATTTTAAGAATGTAGTTAAGACTACAGTTTTCCTTAAGGATTTAAATGACTTTAGTATTGTAAATGAAATTTATTCTAAATATTTTATTTCTAATCCAGCTAGAAGCTGTGTTGAGGTAAGTAAATTACCTAAGGGTGCTTTAATTGAAACTGAGGTAATTGCAATAAATGAATAATTTAATTAGAAGAGCTGAAAATAAGGATATTTTAGATATCATGAGATTATTAGAGGAGGTTGATTTAGTTCACCATCTAGTAAGACCTGATATTTTTAAAATTGGAACTAAATATGATAAGTATGAATTATCATTGATAATTAGTGATAATTCAAGACCTATTTTTGTATATGATGATAATGGTGTAAAGGGCTATGCCTTTACAATTTTTAAGCGTCATATAAATGATCCTATATTAACTGATATTAAAACATTATATATAGATGATTTATGTGTTGATAGTAATTATAGAAAGAATCATATTGGTGAGGCATTATATAAATATGTTTTAGATTATGCTAAAAGGAATGATTGCTACAACGTTACATTAAATGTTTGGTATGATAATAAGAATGCTTTAGCATTTTATGAGAAGATGGGCTTAAGCCCTCTTAAAATTACAATGGAAAAGAAATTAAAATAATTTTTATATATCATTTAATGAAAAAAGGAGATTATTATGGAATATAAGAAAATTTTATTAATAGTTTATATATGCTACCTAGCATTAATGAGCTTAATCGCATTTTTCTTATTTTTAAAGGATAAGAAGATGGCTACTAAAAATTCTGGTCCTAACAGAATTAAGGAAAAAACATTACTTGGTATTTGTGCATTTGGTGGAGCATTAGGTGGATTTATAGGAAGAATCATTGCTCATCATAAGACAAATAAATTATATTTTTCTTTTACAATCTATTTATCTATTTTATTACAGCTTGGAGTTTTAGGCTTCATGATTTATATGTTATTTTAAGGGGTGAATTATATGGCTAAGACAGATTTAGAAAAGTCACATTCAAAGGCTTCAAATTTTAAATTAACTTTAATTTGTGCCTTACTTGCTATAAGCGTATCTCTTATATGGGTAGGTCTTATTTTAATAGAAAAGGAAAAAGCACTTGGTATTTCAATTGCGGCTGTATCAGGAGTTTTATCTATATTATCTTTTTTATTGATTGGTAGGTTTACTAGATAAATTTGAAAAAGACGAACTATTATGCTAAAATAGTTTTGTTTTGGGAGGAATTGTAAAAATGGTTAAATTTGAAAATTTTTCAAAGTCTTATGTTAAGGGGATAAAGGCTGTTGATAATTTATCACTTGAAATTGAGGATGGAGATTTATTTGCCTTCGTTGGATTAAATGGAGCAGGTAAGTCAACAACTATAAAGGCTTTAATGGGTATTTTACCTTTTGAGGAGGGAAAAATACTAATTGATGGAAAGAGCATTAGCGATGATCCGGTTGGTATTAAGAGGAAGATGGCCTATGTACCAGATAATCCTGAGGTTTATTCCTTCATGAAGGGTATAGATTATATTAAATTTATGCTTGCTATATATGGTGAGTCATATAATGAGAAGGAAATTGAGGATTTTGCAAAGGAATTAGGAATTTATAGCGTACTTGGAGATTTAGTTTCATCATATTCTCATGGTATGAAGCAAAAGATTGTTTTACTTGCTGCATTTGCTCATCATCCTAAGTATTTAATATTAGATGAGCCATTTGTAGGATTAGATCCAAAGGCTACTCATATTTTAAAAGAAAAAATGAAATCATATGTTAGTGAAGGAAATACAATATTTTTCTCTACTCACGTATTAGAGGTTGCAGAAAAATTATGTAATAAGGTAGCTATCATTAAGCAGGGTAAGCTTGTGGCTTCTGGTAATATGGAAGAAATTACTAAGAATCAATCTTTAGAGGATGTATTCTTAGATATTTTTGAAGAAAAAGAGGCTAAGGTAGATGAATAATTTTATTACATTAACTAAGGTTTTCTTTTTAGCTGGATTTAATGTAAATAGGAAAAAGAAGAATCAATCTAGTGCATTTAAGATGCTTGGGCTTTCACTATTCTTATTTGCATTAGCATCTTTATTTATTTCTTTTATGCTAATTAATCAGCTAGAGGAAAAAGGAATGCCGATTGTATTTTCATTAAGTCTTATTGTTTTTGTGGCTGCAATGCTTAATTTTGTTATGCTTATGTATCAGATGCAGTCAATAATATTTAATGCAAAGGATTTTGAATTTTTAGAAAGCTTGCCTGTTACTAAAACACAAATAGTTGGAGCTAAGCTTACTGCGACTTATTTAGTTAATTTATTTGAAGATATTGCACTTATAGTACCTGCTGTAATTTTCTATTTCGTTAAGGGTGGAGATATCTTACCTGGTATTATTACTATTGGTGCTGCATTCTTTGTTTCATTTATTCCTATTTTAATTGCTTCATTAATTGCTGTTGTATCTGCGTTAGTTTCTGCAAGAAGTAAGCATTCTAATATTATTAATATTGTTGTAAGCTTATTATTCTTTGCTGTATTCTTTGGAGGATATTTATATTTTGTATATGCTGGCTTAGACAAAATGATGGGAATTATAGATAATATATTCTTCCTAAAATGGCTAAATAATAGTCTATTAGGTGCTGAATATATTGGATTCTTATATTTTGCATTATTTAATTTAGGTATAGCTATATTATTTGTAATCCTTATTGCCATATTATATTCACCTGTAAATAGCTGGCTTAAGAATGGTGGTGTTCATGTTGATTATGATAAGGTTAAAAGGAATAATAAAACTGATTTAAATATTAATAGGGTTTTACTAAAGAAGGAATGGGAGCTTGTTTATAGAAGACCTACATTCTTGATTAATTCTATATTAGGAACATTATTCTTTATGATAACTGGCTTAATATTCCTATTTATTCCTAATTTGTTTGTGCAAGGAGAGGTACCTGAGGGTACACAGGATACTATTGCTATAGTATTTGTAATTATTATTCCTTGTATGGGTATAATGATGAACTCAATAGCATCATGTACTGGTTCAACTGTTTCATTTGAGGGAAGAAATGGATATGAATTATTATTAACATATCCTATTAGATTAAAGGATGTATTAATAAATAAATTAAAGATTGGAATTATTTTAGAGGCTTCATTAAATCTGATTGTTTCAACTGTTATTTTAATTGCCATGCTTATTAAGGGATTCTATGAGCCTTATATGATTATTGCTTTATATTTATATCCACAGCTTGCTGGATTTACTCATGCGGTTGTTTCGTTATTAACTGGTATTAAGTGGGCTAAGCTTGACTTTGATAATGATTCGCAGGTGTTTAAGAATTCGGCTGCTGCAAATATGCCAATGCTAATTGTATTCTTGCCATGCCTATTATTAGTTGCATTACATGTAACTCTTTGTGTTATAGGCTTAGATATGCCTGTTATGAGCTATGTAGCTTTAGGTAGTGTTACTTTAATATATGCTATTGCTATTTTTGTTTCCTTATATATATTTAATAAGAAGGGCGAAAAAATGCTATTGGCTTTAACTAGTAAATAAAAATTGAACCAACCGTTTTTATTTTAAATAATAAATTTGGTTGGTTTTTTCTTTTGTTCAATAAAAACGAAAAAAATTAATAAAAAAGATAAAATAGTTGTTGACAAGATTTTTAAATAATGTATAATAAAGAAGCGCGCTATGAAACGCGCAAATTAAATCTTTGAAAACTATATATGACGAACAGAATTACAAACAAGCAATTCTTTTAAAAGAATGAGCAAAAGAGAAAAAACGAAAACAAAAATAAATTTTTTTGGAGAGTTTGATCCTGGCTCAGGATTAACGCTGGCGGCGTGCCTAATACATGCAAGTCGAATGGTAGCAATACCATGGCGAACGGGTGAGTAACACGTAGGTAACCTGTCTTTATGCCGAGGATAACCATTGGAAACGATGGATAATACTGGATAGGACAATTGATGGCATCATTAATTGTTTAAAGATTTATCACATAGAGAGGGGCCTGCGGCGCATTAGCTAGTTGGTGGGGTGAAGGCCTACCAAGGCGATGATGCGTAGCCGGACTGAGAGGTTGAACGGCCACAATGGAACTGAGAACGGTCCATACTCCTACGGGAGGCAGCAGTAGGGAATTTTCGGCAATGGGCGAAAGCCTGACCGAGTAACGCCGCGTGAACGAAGAAGTATTTCGGTATGTAAAGTTCTTTTATTAGGGACGAAAAAATTAAAATTGACGGTACCTAATGAATAAGCTCCGGCTAACTACGTGCCAGCAGCCGCGGTAATACGTAGGGAGCTAGCGTTGTCCGGAATTACTGGGCGTAAAGGGCGCGAAGGCGGTTTTACAAGTCAACTGTCAAATCGCGG
>DJXM01000009.1 GCA_002449755.1 Caryophanales bacterium UBA7004 | reverse complement strand
GCGGAATTTACTTTATCAATTAACGCTTTCCTTCTTCATCATTCTTTTCAATTGTCATTTTGGTATTGACTTCAATTTCGTCATACTTAACATCTGATTGACCCATCATTATTAATCTTTCAGCGATAAGATCATAAGCTGGAATTACACTCTTATCCTCTAATGTTACAAAACGAGATTGAATTCTTCCCTTAATTCCAATTTTAGAACCCTTTTTAAAGTTATCATCAGCTAAATCAGCTAATGAATCCCATAAATAGATATGAAATAAATCGGCGTCATATTGTCCATCAGGATTTTTGAAACTTCTAGCAACTAAAAGTGGGATTCTAACATATTTTGTTCCATTTTTAGATGTTTTAAATTCTAATTCCTTATAGATGACACCAATTAGCATGAAGTAATTGTACATGAAAATGGCTTCCTCCTTTCTAGGGATTAGTTTATCAAAAGGATAATTTAAAACAAAATGGACAAAATGGCTATTATTTTTTAAAAAGATTTTATTTTATAAAAAATCTATTGTTTTTATATTTATTTTTTACAAATAATAAAAAAACAGGGTAAATCTAGGAAAAATCCTAAAAAATAACCCTATTTTTAATAATTTTTAATTTTTAAGCTAAATTTAAGGCTAAAACCATCATTTCCTTAAAGCTTCTTTCTCTATCTAAAGCTGATAATTCTTTACCATTTCCATCTGAAATAGTTAATATACAAGCCGCTTCCTTATTTAAATATTTAGCATTAGCAAATAACGCAAAGCTTTCCATTTCAACTGCTCTACATTTATATTTATCAGTAATATCAGCCCTTGAAATAGTTGAATAAAATACATCAGATGAATAAATTCTAGCTTCTTCTATTTTAATATTTAGGCTTTGAGCAAGCTTTAATATTCTATTATTTAATGATTTTGTAGGCTTTTCTATATGTCCCTTATAGCCATAGGCTATTTTAGCATAATTAGTATCACTATAAGCATCCTTAACTAAAATCATATCATTGATGTTTAAATTCTTATCAAAGCTTCCTGCACTACCAATTCTTATAATAGTATCTACATCATAGAATTTATATAGCTCATAAGAATAAATACCAATTGATGGCATACCCATACCAGATGCCATTACACTTATTTTTTTACCATTATAATAGCCTGTATATCCTAATACATTTCTTACACCATTAAATTGAATAACATTTGTTAAAAAATTATCAGCTATGTATTTAGCTCTTAGTGGATCACCAGGCATCAATACTGTCTTAGCTATTAAATTTTTATCAATACATTCATTATGAGGAGTAGGTATATTAGTCATTATTTAATTCCTCCATTATCTTAACACCAGCACTACAGCCAACACGTGAAGCACCAGCTTCAATCATTTTAATAAAATCTTCCTTAGTTCTAATTCCACCAGATGCTTTAACACCCATATTCTCTCCAACAGTTTCTCTCATTAACTTAATATCTTCTACCTTAGCACCATCACTTCCAAAGCCTGTAGATGTTTTAACATAATCCGCACCAGCTTCCTTAGCAAGCTTACATGCCATAACCTTTTCTTCATCATTTAGGTAGCATGTTTCAATAATAACCTTAACTAAAACACCATTTGCGGCATCTACTACAGCTTTAATATCATTTAAAACTAAATCATAATTCTTTTCCTTTAAGGCAGCTATATTAATTACCATATCAACCTCATCAGCTCCATCGGCTATAGCCTTTGTAACCTCAAATGCCTTAACCTCACTTGTATTACTACCTAAAGGGAATCCTATTACTGTACAAACTAAGACATCGCTTCCTTTTAATAATTCATGAGCTAATTCTACATTAGCTGGATTAACACAAACTGATTTAAAATGATAATAATTTGCCTCGCTACAAAGATTAGCTATATCTTTTTTAGTAGCTGTAGGCTTTAAATTTGTATGATCTATATATTTTGCATAATTCATAAATGTACACCTCTAAATTAATTATATAATAATTTAATTATTATAAAAAGAAAAAATAAATCCTCTAGCATAAACTAGAGGACATTTTTTAAACATCTAATATTTTTTCTAATTGAACAAATTGTAATTCACTCTTAGATGGAGCAAATTTTTCTTTATTTAATACCTTAACAAGCTTAGAAACATATTTTCCTTCTAATACCTGTAATGTTCCATAATTATCTAATACATTAAATAATTTGCCAGCCTTAGATAATACCTCAATCATAGGTAAATATCTTTCTGTTTTGCCATTATCATAAATTAATACATCTACTGAAGGTGGAAGGATAAAAGGCTTTTCTCCATCCCATTTTATAGCTACAAAGACACTTCTTGATTTTAAAGCATGTAAGAAATAATAATTTGAAACCTGAAGTTTATTTTGATCATATGTTAATTCAAGTCTCTTTCTTTGTAATAAATATGTATATACAGAATGTAGGGCACTTGAATCTAGCTTATACCAGCCAGCTAATTGTTCTGGATATTTATCAGCAAATGCTTTTTTCCATAAATTGAATTGCTGAATAACATCAGTTCTCTTAAAAGGTCTAACCTCTGTACCATATGATTCAATAAATATCTTAAAATCAAATTTAGAGCAAATCTCTTGGATTATATCTAGGATAATTTCAGCTGCGTAATTACTTAATAATAAATTAAATGTTACATAGAAATTAACATCGAAATATTTAGCTCCTAAACGCTCCATATGAGGTACTACAGATTTACTATTAACAATAAATTTAGCTTCAAAATTTAAAGTTTGATGGTAAAATATGTATTCTCTTTTACTTACATTCTCTTTAAGGTTAGGTGGTGTAATGTTAGGATTTGACGCTAGAAATGTCATTAATTCAGCTCTATCGTATATTCTTGAATTTTCTTTAAGAAAGAATATCTGGAAATCCATAACTTTTCACCACCATTTCTTTTCTTCAATAGTCTTATATTAAATATAATTTTAGCATTATTTTCTTAATATGTCAAAATTTAGTTGCTATTTACAATTTTGGCACATCTAGGGCATAATTCATTGACATCAATGAATGGAACAATCATCCAGCATCTTGAGCATGTACAGCCCTCTGCAGCTTTAACCTCACAATCAAATTTATCTCCATCCTTAAACTCGATTTGAGATACAATTAATAATTGTGCAGCTGAATCCTTAATTGGATCAAATACCTTCTTTGATTCATTATCTAATGTGATAAATAATTTAGCATTGAAGCTCTTACCAATAACCTTATTAGCTCTTGCCTCTTCTAGCTTCTTTAAGATTAAATCACGATATTTCATAAATTCATCAAATCTTGCCTCTAATTTAGAATCTAAATTAGTTTCTGCGTTTGGCATATCAGTTAAATATACATCCTCTTCAGTCTTATAAGGAAGGTTATCATAAGCCTCACTCATAGTATGAGGAAGGATAGGTGCTAATAATTTAATTAAAGCATCTAAAATTTCATAGAATACAGTTTGAGTTGATAATCTCTTCTTTGACTTAGGACTTTCAATATATAAAATATCCTTAGTAAAGTCTAAATAGAATTGAGATAAAGTATTTGTAATATAAGCATTTACGCTTCTATAAATTTCGCCGAAATCGAAATTCTCATAATCATTTTTGATTTCAGAAATGAATTTTTGAAGCTTAATATGCATATATTTATCTACATCCTCTAATTCATTATAAGGTAATGAATCCTTAGGATTGAAATCAGATGTATTAGATAATAAGAATCTTAAAGTATTTCTAATCTTTCTATAAGATTCAGAAACCTGTTTTAAAATGTCTTGAGATAGTGGCATATCTGCTCTATATTCAACAGATGCAACCCAAAGACGAAGGATATCAGCACCTGATTGATTACATACCTTAATAGGGTCAACAGTATTACCTAAAGACTTAGACATCTTTCTTCCTTGACCATCAAGAGTAAATCCGTGAGATACTACAGTCTTATATGGAGCAACCCCTGTTGTAGCTACGGCTGTAATAATAGATGAATTGAACCAACCTCTATATTGGTCACTACCCTCTAAATATAAATCAGCAGGATATTTTAAGCCACGTCTATTTAATAGCATATAGCTTGAGCCTGAATCGAACCAAACATCCATAATATCATTTTCCTTTTTGAAAATTCCATTAGGAGATGCTGGATGTGTAAATCCTTCAGGTAATAAATCCTTAGCTTCTCTTTCAAACCAAACATTTGAACCATATTTACCAAATAAATCAGCAACATGAGCTAAAACCTTTTGATCAAGGATTTCAGTGCCATCTTCAGCATAGAATACAGGGATAGGAACACCCCAAGCTCTTTGACGAGAAATACACCAATCATGTCTATCCTTAATCATATTTGAAATACGAACATCACCCCATTTAGGATTCCAATTAACTTTCTTAATTGCGTCTAAAATTTCATCCTTAATTGGGTCAATAGATGCGAACCACTGTGGAGTTGCTCTAAAGATAACAGGCTTTTTAGTTCTCCAGTCATGAGGATAGCTATGTGTAATAGGATCTAATAATAATAAAGTACCATTATTCTTCATATCCTCGATGATTACATCCTCAGAATCCTCATAGAATAATCCCTCATACTTACCAGCAACCTTAGTTTGGTAGCCCTTTGAATCTACTGCGACCTTAATCTCAAGACCATATTCCTTACCAGCCATATAGTCCTCTTCACCATAGCCTGGAGCGATATGTACGAAACCAGTACCATCAGTTGTAGTTACATAATCAGCGTTAATAACTCTATTAATCATACCAGGATATAATGGATGCTCATAATGATATTTTAATAAATCAGTACCCTTTAAAGTTCCTAATACCTCGACATTTTCTAATTGTAATTTTTCTGTTAATGCATTTAATAAATCATATGCACAAACCATTTTACCCTTATTTGAATTAAATACAACATATTCTATGGTTGGACCTGCAGCTACAGCTAAGTTACAAGGTAATGTCCAAGGTGTAGTTGTCCAAACCATGAATTTAGCATTTTCTAATAAGCCATCACCATCTGTTAATTTAAATGTAAAATAAATTGCCTTAGATGTAATATCCTTATATTCGATTTCAGCCTCAGCTAATGCTGATTCAGAAGATGGAGACCAATAAACAGGCTTTAATCCCTTATAAATTAATCCCTTTTCAGCCATTTTAGCGAATACCTTAATTTGATCACGCTCAAAATCATGCTGTAAAGTGATATATGGATTATCAAAATCACCTAATACACCAAGTCTTTTGAAACCAGCCTTTTGACGCTCAACCTGCTTATAAGCATATTCCTCACATAGCTTTCTAAATTCAGCAGTTGGCTTATCCTTTCTTGAAATACCACTCTTTTGAAGTGCATTTTCAATAGGTAAACCATGAGTATCCCATCCAGGAATATAAACTGACTTATAGCCATTCATATTTCTATATCTTACAACAAAATCCTTTAAAATCTTGTTTAGGGCATGTCCTAAATGAATATCACCATTTGCATATGGAGGTCCATCATGTAATGTATATTCTCTTTTTCCTTCATTCTTTCTAATAACCTTGTTATAAAGGTCAATATCTTCCCACTTCTTTTGAATTTGAGGCTCTTTATTTGTTAAATTACCACGCATTTCAAAATTAGTTTTACCCATATATAGGGTATCCTTATAATCTTTCATACTAATCCTCCCATAAAAAAAGTCCTTAAAGCATAAAGCTCTAAGGACGAATTATCGCGGTACCACCTTAGTTCTATATCAAAGATATAGCACTCAATTCTTACTTAACGCGTAACACGTGTGGTTCTACTTAATTTCTTCCACAGACTAAGCATTGATCCATATAATCTAGAATACTATGACATTTCACCAAACTGTCACTCTCTTATAAGTATCATTTGATTATAACATTTGCTATTATAGTCTATTCAATACGTTTTAAATTTTACCATTAAAGATAATTATTGTAAACAATAAAAGCATACAAAAAGTTTAAATTTCTATTATTCAAGCTCAAAAGCACCAGTATAAAGCTGATAATATGTGCCTTTGTTAGAAATTAATGTTTCATGATCACCACGTTCAATGATATTACCATGATCTAAAACCATAATTGCATTACTATTTCTAACAGTAGATAATCTATGGGCAATAACAAATACTGTTCTACCCTCCATTAATCCATCCATACCCTTAGAAACTAATGCTTCTGTTCTTGTATCTATTGATGATGTTGCCTCATCTAAAATAGTTACAGGGGCATCTGCTATAGCACATCTAGCTATAGAAATTAATTGTCTTTGGCCCTGAGATAATTGGCTTCCATTTCCAGTAAGCATTGTATCAAAGCCATCAGGTAATCTAGTAATAAAATCATAAGCATTAGCTATCTTTGCTGCATTATAAATTTCTTCATCAGTCGCATCAAGTTTACCATATCTAATATTATCTCTTACTGTACCTGTAAATAGATTAGTATCCTGTAAAACAATACCAATAGATTTTCTTAAATCACTCTTTTTAATTTCATCAATTTTAATACCATCATATGTGATACTACCATCTTGAATATCATAAAATCTATTAATTAGATTTGTAATAGTAGTCTTACCAGCACCAGTTGCACCAACAAAGGCAATTTTATGACCTGGCTTTGCATAAAGTGAAACATTATGTAAAACAATCTTTTCAGGATAATATCCAAAATTAACATCAAAGAATCTAATATCACCCTTTAATTGCTTATAAGAATTAGTTCCATCCTCATTTTGCTTCTTCCATGCCCAAAGTCCAGTTCTTTCCTTAGACTCAATAATTTCACCATCTTCTTTAATCTCACAATTAACTAAGCTTACAGTTCCATTATCCTCCTCATGTGCTTGATCTAATAATTCAAATATTCTATCAGCACCAGCTAAAGCCATAACAACAGCATTTATCTGCATTGAAATTTGGTTAAATGAATTAGCAAATTGTCTAGACATACCTAAGAATGTAATTGCAATACCCATAGTTAATCCAACACCCATTGAACCACCAGGAATCATTGAAAATACAACATCATCCTTTGTACCAAAGCCTCTTAAGCTAAAATTAGGAACATTATTTACAACTAAAATAACACCAATTATAGCAACAATAACATATAAAATATTACCAATATTATGAATGATAGGTCCAAGCATATTAGCATAAGCATTAGCCTTATATGCATTATGATTTAATTCCTCATTTAAAACCTCAAAATCCTTCTTTGATTGCTCCTCATGACAGAATACCTTAACTACCTTTTGACCATTCATCATTTCTTCAATAAAGCCTTCACATTTAGCGACGCTTTGCTGCTGCTTAATAAAGTATTTAGCACTACCTCCACCAACCTTTTTAGTAACTTTGAATATAAAGATTACAGAGATTAATACAGCTAAAGCTAGCCAAATACTATAATAAAGCATAATACCAAATAAAATTGATACAGTTACTAATGTTTGAACAATACCAGGAATACTTTGAGATATCAATTGTCTTATAGCATCTACATCGTTAGTATATGTAGACATAATATCACCATGAGCATTTCTATCAAAATATGAAATAGGAAGCTTTTCCATGTTCTTAAACATATCAGTTCTTATCTTATATAAGAATCCTTGAGTAACAGTACATAGCATTTGTTGATATAAAAGTGTAGATGCAATAGCTAAAATATAAATACTTCCAAGACCAATAATTAAGCCAATCATTGTATTCTTAACAGCATCATAGCCATTTTCAATACCAGCATAAATTACATTATCAATAAATTGAGCCATAAATATTGAAGCAGCTAAGCTTCCGATAGATGTAATAACAATACAAATTAAAATGACAATAAATCTTACAGGATATGTATGATATAAATATTTCATTAATCTACCAAAGGTCTTCTTCTTATTAAATTGTCTTTTAGCAGGTTTAACATTCATTTTAGGCATTATTATCACCAACCTTATTTTGGGAATAATATACTTCCTTATAAATCTCATTATTCTTTAATAACTCATCATGCTTACCAATAGCGTTAATCTTACCATTATCTAAAACGATAATCTTATCAGCATCCTCAACAGATGAAATTCTTTGTGCAATTATAATCTTAGTAGTTTCAGGAATAAATTCCTTAAATCCCTTTCTTATAATTGAATCAGTTTTAGTATCAACCGCACTAGTTGAATCATCTAAAATTAATATTTTAGGATTTTTTAATAGTGCTCTTGCAATACATAATCTTTGTTTTTGGCCACCACTTACATTTGAACCACCCTGTTCAATATGGGTTTCATATCCTTCAGGGAATTGCTCAATAAATTCATCAGCACACGCTAAATGACATGCATGCTTTATTTCATCAAGAGAAGCATTTTCATTTCCCCATCTTAAATTAGATTCAATAGTACCAGAGAATAATAAATTCTTTTGTAAAACAACAGCTACATTATTTCTTAATGATTCTAAATCATATTCCTTAACATTTTTACCACCAACATAGATTTCACCTATTGTTGTATCATATAATCTTGAAATTAAATTAACTAATGTAGTTTTACTAGAACCAGTACCACCAATGATACCAACTGTTTCCCCAGATTTAATATCTAAATTAATATTTTCTAAAGCAAACTTTTCAGCCTCTTCTGAATATTTAAATGAGACATTTTTAAATTCAATTGAGCCATCATTTATATCATAAATAGGATTTTCTGGATTTACTAAATCAGGCTTTTCCATTAAAACCTCTGCGATTCTTTTTCCTGATTCAATTGCCATAACAATCATAACTATAACCATTGAAAACATCATTAATGCCATTAGAGATTGGAATCCATATGTAGTTAATGATTGGAACTGACCAACAGTAACCTCATTAAATACATATATTTTAGAACCATCCTCTGCTAAACCTAAGAATTCAGAATTCTTAATAATAAATATAGAACCAATAACTAATAATAAAATCATTAATGCATTTACAGCAAACTGCATTGCAGGTGCGTTAAGCGCAATAATTCTTTCAGCCTTAGTGAAATTATTCTTTAATTCATAAGCAGCCTTATCAAACTTCTTAGTTTCATAATCCTCTCTTACAAATGTCTTAACTACTCTAATACCATCAATATTTTCCTTAATAGAATCATTTAATTCATCATATTTCTTAAATATTCTTCTAAATATCTTCATAGCAAAATACATAATTAGAATTAAAGCAAATGCTAAGAAAGGCATTACAGCAACGAATATCCAAGCTAATTGTGGTGCCATAATGAATGACATTACAATTGAGAATGCAATCATTAATGGTGATCTAATCGCAGTTCTAATAATCATCATATAAGCCATTTGAACATTTGTAACATCTGTAGTCATTCTAGTTACTAGGCTTGATGCTTGGAATCTATCGATATTTGAAAATGAGAATTTTGTAATATTTTCATACATATCTCTTCTTAAGTTTTTAGCAAAGCCTGCAGATGCTTTACTACATAAAATACCAGCCAAGCTACCACATAATAGAGATAGCATAGCTAATGCGACTAATAAAATACTAAACCAAACTAATTTAGTTATGTTTTTATCATTCATTTGATCTACTAGCATAGAAGTAATAAATGGCAATGAGCATTCAAGTATTACCTCTAAGGTAATAAATACCATAGATAGGATACTTGGCTTTACATAGCCTTTAATACTTTTCATTAGTACCTTTATCATTATTTTTCCCCTCCATTAAAATAATTATCTAAAATTAAAAGTGAATCACTAAAGCTTTCTAGCTTATCTCCTAAAACCTCATTAATCTTTCTTTCAAATTCATTTCTTTCCTTAACGAATTCCTTAGATAAAATTATTGCGTCACTAGTTAAGCTTACCTTTTTCTTTCTAGAATCATTTGAATCCTCTTCTCTTATAATCAAATTCTTTTGTTCCATAAGAGATATAACCTTACTAACAGTAGATCTAGTAATACCAAATTTTTCTTCAATATCCTTTTGATATACACTTCCACCATGCTCATATATATAAATGATAATAAAGCTATTTGTAGATGAAATATTATCAAGATTCTTTATTGCAGGTATCTTTTTAAATTCTCTTTTTATCTTAGAATTTAATCTTATGATCATTCTTCCTACGTCTTGCATATACTCTCCTTAATTGTTTGATATACAACATTTTTTATTATAATGAAATTTGTTTGATATTCAACAATTTTTTGATATGATAACGATTACATTTTATTTAAAATAAAAAACGGCTAAGCCGCTTTAATTTTAGATATTATCTTCTTATTATTTTTGCTTAAATTGATTCTAAAGAATTCCTCATCCTTAGGATTATTAAAGCCTGATTTAAAGACATATAAAACCTCATATCCTTTAAATTTAAGCTCATAATAATCATTATATTCATAAGCCTTCTTTAATGAATCATATTTATAATCTAATTTAGCTCTTTTAGTTCCCTCAAAGCATAATATTTGAATAGATTGTTCCTTAAATTTATAATTATATGTAATTCCATTTTCACATATATTCTTATTAGTAACTAATACATGTTTCTTTGCCTTAATATATGAAACTAAATTATAAATAGAATAAATTATAGCAATAGCAACAAATACAGAACCAAATGACATATATAATGCTCTGCTTTTCTCATTAAATGCCGCAATTATAATAATCATAATACCAGCAAGTGCTATAACAGCACCATGAATATATCTTTTATTTATATTTTTTCTAGTTGAAGATAATAAAATATTATATGCCTTATCCGGGCTTAAGGTAGTTCTATTTTCAGCTATCATATGCTCTCCTATAAAAAAATGACTATCTAAAATAGTCATATAATTTTAAATGGCAGCAGCTACAGGATTCGAACCTGTGCATACCGGGGTCAGAGTCCGGGGCCTTACCGCTTGGCTAAGCTGCTAGATTAATATGTTTTTAATAAAAAACACATTAATGATTATAATGATTTTTATTTTTTTGTCAATGAAAATAATATTAGGCAAGGACTAAATCCTTGCCTAAATCATTATTTATCCAATATTACTTAATGCAGTAAATTGACTTCTTGCCTTCAAATACAGATACACCAGGATATTGACCACGACCATTTAAGTCATCTTCAATTCTGATTAATTGGTTGTACTTAGCAATTCTATCAGTTCTAGATGCAGAACCAGTCTTGATTTGACCAGCATTTGTACCTACAACGATATCAGCAATTGTAGTATCCTCTGTTTCACCAGATCTATGAGAAACGATTGCTGTATAACCAGCTCTCTTAGCCATTTCGATAGCATCGAAAGTTTCAGTTAATGTACCAATTTGGTTAACCTTAATTAGGATAGCGTTAGCAACACCCATTTCGATACCCTTAGCTAATCTCTTAGTATTTGTAACGAATAAGTCATCACCAACTAATTGAACCTTCTTACCTAACTTATCAGTTAAATATTTCCAGCCATCCCAGTCATCCTCAGCTAAACCATCTTCGATAGTTACGATTGGGAACTTTTCAACTAAGTTAGTATAGTAGATATCTACCATTTCCTTAGAAGTGAATTCACCCTTATCAGCCTTTAAGATATACTTCTTAGTATCCTTATCATAGAATTCAGATGCAGCAACATCGATACCTAAGCATACATCCTTACCTGGTTCATAACCAGCAGCCTTAATAGCCTCAACAACACGCTCGAAAGCTTCAGTGTTAGATTTTAACTTAGGTGCATAACCACCCTCATCACCAACAGATGTTACATAACCATTAGCCTTTAAAATCTTCTTTAAAGCATGGAATACTTCAGCACCCATTCTAACTGCTTCT